>CACXEV010000026.1 GCA_902766755.1 Oscillospiraceae bacterium
AGTCGGATTTCACCGTGAAACGATTTCACCCGAACGAAGTGAGGATTTCTCCCGTCCGCAAGGACGGATTTAGTTGAAAAGAGCGACATTTGTCGGTAGACAAAAGTCGCTCTTTTCATGGTGCGAGTATCGATAACGGACTTGGTAAAACTATTGTTTTTAACGGGGCTGAACATACATATTTGCTACATCGTAATAATAAAGATGCACTTTTTATGTCACTTTGCACTGCGGCAATGCCACACAAAAAGGCAATCGCTCAACAAATATAATGTGACAAATTATAGTAAACAAGTAATCAAATGACTAGTTATAAATACTAATCATTATTTCAAAAATTTTATGACCGACAAGATTCAATGGTCGTTTTATTTCTTCCTTGATTTTAATCAGTGTATCTAAATCATCTATATGATTCCCTATTATGTCCATATAGGATTCTAATTCTTTTTCAATAAAAGAAACCTGCTTTTCAATACGAAACTTTTCACTGTATTCTTTTACTAATGACAGTTTATTGTTGATATCCCTTTTACGCATTAGAATCGATTCTCGAGACAGATTTTCAAAATTAAAACTTTTATCATCTTCAACTATTTGTTTAAATGATTCTAATAAGGCAACAAACAGTTCTTTTTGCTTCCTTTGGTCGTTTTGCCTTTGGGCGAAATAGAATGATAATAGAATTGCAATTAACAGACTAATACATGTTGAAAATGATGCATCCCAAAAACTGTTGTTATGTAAAAAATTGTATACCCCCAAAAGTATTATGAAGATAATAGCAATCCCAGATATTAGTAATAAATGTGTTTTTTTCATTACAATTTACCTATGGCATCAGATAGATATCTATCAATATCTTCAATTAACTTTGGCTCTTCATCAGAAATAATTGTTATTATTTCTTTTGCTCTTTTGTTCTTCGTTTCTCTTATTAGCCCACCAAAAGCCTCTTCTAAAAAAGAAGGGGCATATCCATAACCACCATCAAGAACTATTACAAGCTTTGAATCGTCTTTTACAGCTTCTTCAAACTTTGGAAGAAGCATTTTTATTCTAAAATCTTCGCCAGAAAATGGGCCTTCTACAATATACCTGCCGCCTGGCTTGTCGGTGTAATCTTTAGAAACAACAATCGTTTTTTCCATAATTATATTCTCCTAATCTTTGTTAAGTTTCCATGATAGCATAGTGCCAATCAATTCATCAGAGTAATTTGTCTCAACAATCTCATCGTTCTCATTAACCATACATTTGGCATGGCCAGAAGTGACAGAAAAATCGGTAATATACTTGCTTTTTGCACGATTATATATTTCCGGCAATCCCTTACCTCTGTATTCCAGTTTTGTGGCAGATCTTAATTCTCCTCTGAGAGCAGATGAAACAAATAAAGCATCATTAATGCCAAGAGTGGATTTAATCTTTTCCAATAAACCTTTCGTTCTAATTGTATTTGGGATTCCTTCACCGGTATCTAAAAATATAAAGCTAATATACGAGTCAGTATTCTCGGCAAAAACATACCAATTGGAATCCATAATGCTTGTTTTATTATATGCGTGTTGAGTAGTATTAGTCATTAGTTCAATTATCATTCTATATAACGATTTTGTTTTAATTATTGACCAGTCGTTATGACGGCAAACGAAATCACATATATCACCCGCAAAATATGGATTTGCATCTTTCCCTCGTGTAATTTTTATATTATCACCTATAGTGTTTTTTACGGGAATATTCGCCTTAACATATTTGTAGAATCCACATGATTCAAACACTTCTCTCGCGTTGGCATTTAGTGGTACATTTCCATGGCATCTTATTCTAAGAGTGGTAATTCGCTTTATGTTCTTTAAAGTGGCAATCAGGTACATTATTGCATCCACGGTAACAGTTTCAATATTTGATAAATCAAAAAACACCAAACCATTCATGGGTGTTTTTTCTATGGTGTCGATTACCATTTTAAAATAATGCAGAGTGCTTTCAGGATTCTTTTGAAGACTTAAACTCTGAGGTGCAACTAATTTTCTAACTGCTTTTTTTGTGTTGTGTACTGAATTTCTAACTCTCGATTTTCTGCGGTGATCTTTGTTTTGCTTATTACGACGCATTCGCTGTCGCATAATCTTTTTGCTTTTTGAAATTTGGTGCTTTTTTGCTTTCGGAAGCATTCTTTTCATATGTAACCATACCGTCCCTGCTAAACTAAATATAGTATAGCATAGTTTAAAAACAATTTCAATAATTGTAATCACTCCAGCACAAACATATTATCACATAAATATGATCACATTTCAAATTGCGACATTCAAGGACATTCAGTAATTTATAAAAACGATTTTATAATTATTATTTACTCATTAAAATCGCACATTTTTCAATAATCCTATTTTGCGGTACAATGTACTCAGCAAAGGAGGATTTTGCTTATGAAAGAACAAAAAAGGATTTTAGAACTAACAGATTTTGAGTGGCGACTATTAGTCGGATGCCTCAACACGGCAAGGTCGGTATATCTCGATGAGGGAAAGCCAATTGATGATGTGAATATCTTGCTGATTAAAGTACTGGATGCCAAATTGAAAAAGTGAGGTTTTGAAAATGGATAAGTTTATTCACGATGAAAAGAACGGGCTTGATTACGAACTTATAGGTGATTATTACATACCTTGCCTTAAAGCCCCTGAGTCACCAAAAGTCGGAAGATTTGGAATGATGTATCACGATTATTTGCGCAAGCATAAGAGAGTTACATATTCGGGACTTATGCTTTCAGGTAAGCTG
Source organism: Oscillospiraceae bacterium (assembly GCA_902766755.1). Lineage (GTDB taxonomy): Bacteria > Bacillota > Clostridia > Oscillospirales > Acutalibacteraceae > UBA737. Next base: position 2,794 of record CACXEV010000026.1, read on the forward strand.
AAAGAGCATATTGAAGATATTGACCATCAGGCAGAGGATATGTATTTTCAACTGGTGGACCGGATGAAACAAACCGAAGATGTAACCGAACAACTCAAAGCTACCAATCAACTTGAATGGGTGCGCCGTATGAACTCAATACGCAACCGTGCCGAAGAGCTTGTTGTCAGTGAATTGATTCTAACATAATCTAGTAACATACAATTCTTAATTCAAAAAGCATGAGCACCAAGAGTTTTATCTTGGTGCTCAAATTTTATAATTGATTAATAATGCTGTCTTTGATAAAATGTATTAAAATTCTCTGTTCGGAGGGCTAATATGGATAATGAAAAAACAATTGCGATTATTGGCAATGGGTTTGATTTGGCACACGGTTACGAAACCCGATATAAAAATTTTGTTGAGAACACGAAATCGAAAGCATTGGATATATTTCGTTGTTTTTGTGATGAAAACAGTATTGTCGAGTGGTATGATTTTGAAAAAAATATAGAAGCACTTACAATTAAATATTTTTTTGCTTCAATGGATGATAGCGAAGATTACTCTGCTAATCGAAGAGAGTTGTCAGCATTAACTGGAGCTTTTAATGAAATACATAGTTTGTTAGAAGAATATCTAAAAAATGAAATCGCTCGTAAGCCGCTAAAAAAGCAAACAGTTATTGAAAAATATCTTTCGCCGCACACACTCTCAATAAATTTTAACTATACTCCTACAGTTGAGCATTATACCGATAATGTTCTTTATATTCATGGTTCTATAAAAGAGCATGACATTATTCTTGGATATGATTATCGAGATGAGCCGTGTTTAATTGGATACGAAGAAATGCGATGGTCAAAGCAACTATGTCGGGAGGCTTTGGAATTCCGTAGATGCTTAAAAAACGAATACAACTTCAAATCAAATGATGAAGAGTTTTGCAGATATAATGATGGATTTATCGCATATCAATCTGCTTCTAACAGTAACCGCGGTTTAGATCCTGATACGGAACCAAAACAATACCTTCCTGAGTATGAGTTTATAAATAAATATTTAGGCAGTAAAAAATTCAATATTATGGATAGAATTAAAGATAAATCCATTGAAACCGCTGTGATTATTGGACACGGTATTAAGGCGGATAAAGAATTGTTAAAAACCATTTTTACAAATCTTACTTCTTTAAAGAAAATTGTGATATTTAGTCGCAAAAACGAGTCGCCAGGTAGGTATGAAGAAAAAGAAGAATTCTTTAAGCAGTTCTGTAATAATATAGTGCCCGAACAATATGGAACTTTCTAATAAGATTAAAATCGGTAATGACTATTGGTTACAGTGCTTGTCATATAATACTTTGCAAAATATAAAGACCACCGACAAAAGAAATAGGATGTTTAAATCCTATACTTTTGTCGGTGGTTATTTGCTTTTATTATATGTGATTAATGTATTGAGTTACATATAGAATCTAACCACATCGGTGAGAAAACAATTACAGATTCAGGGAACACAATCAAATACTAAATATCTTAAATTGTCAAATTTTAAAGCATTACGACAAATTGCCGTTTACATCACAAGTAAGCACCACATGACAGCTTTTTGTTTCAGTAACAATAAATAAAACCTTGTGCTCAAAAGTGCCGTCACCAATTGCTTTGTTGCTTGACGCATAACTTGAACCTGATTTTAGGCTCCATCCGCTTGCAATATTGCTTGTTGAGTATGATGTGTTAGTACAAGTAGCACTGACTCCGGCATTTACCGAAAAAGTACCATGAACGGTAAATTTCCATAAAACATCGCCGCTGCTGTTTCTCATAGTATATGTTTTTGAGCCGGATTTCGTATATGCGGTTGCACGATCATCAATTTCGGTAGCTTCCTCTGCTATAATAATAACTGCGGAACTTCCGTCTGCATAATACTCAACAGTTTCACTTATTATTCTTTCATTTGGTTTATCAATACTTGGCGTAGCGGCATTAATAGATATAGAATAAAGGCTACTCAAAACAACGATTGCCAACACAATAGAAATTATTTTTTTCATACAATTAATCCTCCAAAGTTTCCTCAACTATCCCGTTATCTGTTATTGTCTCATCATAATAGTAAGCTGCATCTCTGCTGTTGTTTTTAATAATTATAAACGCTATAGCACCTATAAACAGCGCTATTGCGGCTAATATTGCTATAATCACCCACTTAAGGTTTTTGTTGCGTTTTGCCTTCCTTAATAAATCCGTGTCTGTTTGTGCCGCGAATTCTTCGGCTATTGATTTAGGCGTTCCGAAATGTTCGATAATATTATCAAAATCAGCGTCAGGTACATCAGATAAATAATTATCAATATTTCCGCCTAAATCTTTTAAAAATCTGCTTTTTGTTTTGCGATCACAAAGCAAACACTTTTTTACATCTGATAAATAACCTTTAATACTATTGTTTAATTCTGCGTTAGTTACTGCCATTTATAAAATCCTCCAAATCACCAAATCCTAAAGCAAACAAAATTCCTCTGTTTAGCGAAAAGTATTCTTTTTTAATTTCTTCAAAATAATCAATTCCCCTTGGCTCAATATGATAATAAACTCGAACTCTACGCTTGCCAACCTGTTCTTTTTTGTCTGAAATATATCCTTTTTCCAACATACGATAAAGTGACGGATACAAGGATCCTTCCTGTAAAATGAAAAGTCCTTTGCTTTTTTTCTCCAGTTCTTGACATAACTGATAACCATACATGTCTTGACTTTTAAGTAAAGACAATATCATTATTTCAATAGTTCCGCGCTTGAGTCCTTCTGAGATTCCCAAAAGCGTCACCCGCCTTCAAAAAGATTTTAGCACATTTATTTTACTTTGTAAATACTTTATTACACAAAGTATTGTTGACATATATCAAAAATTGTGCTATATTTACGCTGAGAAGTTTTAGGGGCGTTTGACAATTTTTTAATATAATTATTAAACTTGTTTTAAAAAACACATTATGAAAGGAAGCAAAAATTATGATTAAGAGTAAAACAAACAAGTTAGGAATCAAAATGGTTGCTATTGTCCTATCTTTTATTATGATTGTAACCGTAATTCCAGGCACATCGGCATTTGCAAAAGGAAAAAATGTCTCTTCCGACAAGGGTGCTATCGGCACAACGGATATAACGGAAAAGAATCCTGAATTTGTTGCTGAATTAAATGAAAAAAGGACTCTTAACGAAAAGCATTTTTTAATGGACGATGGTAGCATTACTGTTGCCCAATATAATCAACCCGTTCATTTTGTTGATGCTGACGGGGCTATGAAGGATATCGATAACAGTTTAGTTGAAATCACCGATACTGCTAACGATAAAAAGCTATACAGAAATAAAAGCAACAGTTTCAGTGTTTCCTTTTCGGCTGAAAGCGGCGACGGCGACCTAGCTTCTATGGAAAAAGAAGAGAACAAAATATCCTGGTCCTTAGAGCAGAACAATACGGCGTCGGCAAAAAGCTCAAAAGCAAAAAACAGCACTGATAAAAAAGCTGATGAATTGGAAAACATAACAAGTTACGTTGAATACGACAATATTTTCGATTCGACCGACGTTACGTACGTAACCAACGCAAGCGGCGTTAAGGAAAACATAGTCTTAAAAGATGAATACGCTCCGAAACAGTTTAGTTTTAACTATAATACATATGGCTTAAAATACAGAGTTACTGACGAAGGCAATATTGAACTGTATAATGAAAGAGATCCCGAAACGGTTGTTTTTTACATAGAAAAACCGTATATGTTTGACGCGCAAAAATACCGTTCCGACGATGTCAAAATGGAAATAAGCGAAACGGAAAATGGTTTTGAAGCGACAATCATACCTGACGAAGAATGGGTTAATTCACCGGAACGCGTATTCCCGATCGTTATTGATCCTACGGTACTTTCAAGTCAGATAAGAAATCAGATTTGGGATATTGATATGATGCAAGGTCAAACCCAAGACTTTAGTTGCAATGCAGAAGATCTTATGGTTGGTGTCGACAGTCAGGGCAGAATTTTCAGAAGCGTTGTAAAGTTTTTAAGCTTGCCGCAATTAAACGACTGCGATACGATAGTCAGCGCGGCGATAAATATAACCGCGTATCAAGGACCTACAAGATCAGGTTCTCCTGCCGTTTTTACCCGCCCGTCAGGCAACCCCAAGGTTTATATAAACCGGGTTACTCAGGATTGGCCGCAAACTACGAACTGGAACACGACCGCTAACGCGTATGATTCCACAATTACCGATTATTTTGTATACAACACTACCGATGTTTCTTTTCAGGCGGATATAACGAAGATTGTTAAAGGTTGGTATGACGGCACATATCCAAATTACGGCATAATGCTCAGAAGCGCCGATGAGTCAACCACTCATAAAGCGATGCAGTTCACGTCGTCCGACTGGGGAAGCAATAACGCGGCAGAAATGTCATATCGGCCGGTAGTGCTCGTTAATTACAGGGATAACAAAGGTATTGAGAATTATTGGACGTATACCACGATGCCTGCCGGCAGAGACGGAACCGCCGCGGTCAATAATTTCAACGGCAATTTGATTGTTGAGCAGAACATTACAGGCATTTCCGGAAACAGGATGCCCGTAGGTATCTCCTTGTTTTATGATTCTGGTAACAGGACGTATAATAATCACTACGTCGGCAAGGGTTGGCGCACAAGCTATAACGTGCTACTCTCACAAGTCAATTTGCCTAATCATACGTATTGTCTGCTGGATTCTGACGGAACAAAGCACTATTTCAGTGGTGTTCTTACCGACTCGCAGTTTGAAGATGAAGACGGCTTGGGTTTGACTCTGACAAGAAATCCCGGCACAAGCAGTGCGTATTACGTTATTACCGACAAGGAGAAAAATAAAACATATTTTGATACTGGCGGAAGATTAACTTCAATATCCGACGCGGTAAACAACAGCATTACTGTTAATTACGGTAATCAAAACAAAATTTCCTCGCTCATTGACGGTGCGGGAAGAACATATACTTTTTCTTACAACGGCGCCGGAAATCTGACGGGTATAACGAATCCTGCGGGCAAGGTGGTCAGCTTCAGTTACGACACCAATTATAACCTTACCGCCATAACCTATCCAGGCAATATAACTACGTCGTTTGAATACGGAATATCAGGACTGAACAAAGTGATCAGCCCTGATTCGACGTACACAAAATTTGTTTATGCATATAACAGTACCACCGCCCATTTGTCTACGATTTCTTTGGAGTATTACGGCTCGGATAACACCCTTAATTCTGATTATGATTTTGTTTACAACAGCAAAAGCACGGATATAACAAGCAACTGTGACAATACGGTAAACTGTACTTATCAATTCGACAGCTTCGGCAGGACAAGCGCGGTTATAAATAACTGTACCGGTACCGCAGAGTATTATAAATACGGCGCGCCCGGAGGAAACAGCACCGGAACGGAAAACAAGCTTTTAAGCGTTGGCAGCGTTCCTCAGCCGACGACGACGTTTTACACCGATAACGGCACTTACGGCAACAGCACAAAATGGTATTTGAGCTCCGATTCTACCGACACAATATTAACTGTCGATGCAACACGCGGCAATAATTCTGCACCGTCTCTTGAGCTGACTCAGGACAACAACTCCGGTGGTTGCTCAAAAGCTGTTTTTGACGCCGGAATTCTGCCGGGTGGTCACACGTATGATTTCAGCGTTCGTATTAACACCGGCGGTATGGCGCTTGATACCGACGGTTTATCCGTTAACGCTTACTATTATGACGGTAGTGATTTCATTTACTCAAACACCGCCGATAACAGCGTTATAGGCTACACTTCCGTCGGCGACTGGATAACGCTCAGTGCAAAATTGACGCTTACAAACAGCGAGCATTGTTACGCTGTTATAGGCGGAAATATCAATTCGCCCGGATCGTTCTGGCTTGATGATTTGTTGATATGCGTCGATTCAGGCAGTGAACATTATAATTACGTAGGCGACGGCGCGTTTTTAAACGGGCAGACAACGTGGACATATAAGGTCAACAACAACGTTTCGACAAATGGCGTCGGATACTATGCGGATAGCAAATGTCGTATCGACGGAAGTATAACGGATAAAAGAAGTGTCAGTCAGACAATATCCTGCACAGGACATGCCGGCGATCCGCTGGCTTTCGGCGCGTGGGGCAAAGCCGACTCTGTATATACGGGTATAGAAAGAGAAGGTTATTCCGCAAAATCAACGTTCCGCGTGCGCCTTGAAATAAGCGGGCAAGGCGGTGCTGCCACATTCAGCGACAATTCAAATATTCTTGATTTCAATTATGCGTCCGACGTATGGCAGTTTGTAAGCGGCGTGGTGATTGCTCCGATAGATTTTACGGAAATTACGCTGTATTTTGATTATGACCATAACGCTAATTCGGCGTATTTCAGGTCGCCGTACGTATACAAGGAAAATCATAGCCAAAGCTACGCTTATGATGAAAAAGGAAATGTTATAAGCGCGGTAGACCTGTCTCAGGCACAAGCGAAATTTGCGTATCAGAGCAATAATCTGTCTCAGATGATAAACCCGACCGGATCGAGATTCTCGTACAGTTACGATGAAAACACCAATCTTATGACTTACGCGAACTCGTCAAACGGTCAATTTTCGGCGTTTGAATACGACCAATACGGGAACCCGACGTCCGCGACAACAACGGCGGCGTATTTCGGTTTTGTCAAGACACCTGATATAAACGGCGACGGCAATGTCAACAACAAAGATTTAACCAGGCTGAATCAATACATCTCCGGCGCTAACGTAACTATAAACGAAGCGGTATCCGATGTAAACCGTGACGGTACGATAGATAGCGAGGACGTTTCAGCATTATTCGAATATCTTTCTGATTGGGCGGAATATCCGATCTATACGAATTGTTATATCAGGAATCTGTTTACCGGCAACGCAATGAAAAAGAGCGAAGCAAATCTGGTAAACGGCACCTACGCTTCTCAAAACGACAGTATCAAGTGGAAGTTGATATCTGCAAATGAGACCGATACGTATTATATTCAGTCGGTTGAGGACACAAGTAAATATCTTACGGTTGAAAATGGATCTTCGGCAAATAATACTAAAATCGTTCTGGCGGCTATGACTAACGGTGACAGCCAGAAATTCAAAATAGTTCCCAACGACGATTACAGTTATTTTATCTGCACGAAAGTTTCTAATTACACTGCGGCGATAGACGGCAGAGATTTTACCGACGGTGAGAGCACCGAGCTCGAGAAAAATATGGTGCAGCATACCTTGGATTCTTCAAGCGGACATCAAAAATGGCGCTTTGACGAATGCGGGCAGGATGTTTCCGGTGAAAAGAGAATTTTAAGCACTGCTGCGTATACCGCCGATGGAAACTATATAAGCAGCGTTACTGATTCGTACGGCTCAACCGCTTCTTATACTTATAATACCGACGGTACCGTAAGCACCGCTACAAACGCCGCCGGCGTTTCAACCTCGTATTCGTATAACGGCAATACAGGTGAGCTTCAAAGTGTAACAAGCGGCGGCTCTACAAATACATATACCTACCAAAATGACCGCATAAAGACTATAACAACGTCAAACGGCACGGTTTATACTTTTAACTATGATAACTTTGGAAGAAAACAGTCTGTCGATATCAACAAGGTAAACAGCGGTTATACCGCAAGGCGGCTGGCGGATTATCAGTATAATTCCGACGTGAACGTTCCGACCAACGGCGGTAAAAACAATCTGCGAAGTATGCTGTACGGAAACGGCAATTCTTACAGCGTCAGCTATAATTCTGCCGGTCAAATAGCGAGTAAGGGAAATGCAACATATAGGTATAATCAGGATAATTTGCTTTATCAAATGTATACCGGCAGTCCCGATTTGGGCGCGGCAAACTATTTCAGAGACCTTTCGGGCAGAATAATCCAAAAGAATATTGCGGTTAACGATTATAATTCGATCAACAATACGGCAGCGCTTTTCACTCTGAATTACAGTTATCTGAGCAAAAAGAATTTGCTTGATAAATTATCGCTTGCTTTCTGTGGAAGCAATTATCTGACAACGTTCGTGTACGGTGATCAGAATAAGGGCGAGGACCCCGGCGTTGTTTACGGGCTGAATTTTAACAACAATTTGCAGTTAAGGTATCAGTATGATAAATTTGCAAGGCAAACCTTGCGTACATTGAAAATTAACGGCAATAGTATACTAAAAAGATACGGTTACAAAACAAACACTCAGAATAATGCAACCGGTTATCTTATTGACACTGTAACTGAGAACGGCTATACTTATAATTACAGTTATGATTCCTTGGGAAACATAACGGGTTACAGTAAAAAATATGCCGGAAACGTAGAAAACTATTTGTATGAGTATGATAATAAAGGTCAGCTCACATTTGCGGGAACGAGCGCAAATGACGGAATAACCTACACCTATGATTCCAACGGCAATATTTTAACCAAACATAATTCTTCGGATAATACTACTATCACCTACGGATATACCGACCCCACATGGGCGGATCTGCTCACGTCATATAACGGTAATACAATAACGTATGATACCATAGGCAACCCCCTTACCTACAACAACGGAACTGCTATGACCTTTACTTGGGGCAACGGCAGAAATCTTCAAACCGTTTCAAAGGGCGGTTCAAGCATCGGTTATTCGTATGACAGCGATTCCTACCGTACCTCGAAAACCGTTGACGGCGCGTATACCCAGTATATCGTTTTAGACGGCGTGTTATATGGTGAACGAAGATATAATAACACCGGTTATGATTTGATTATCTATCTGTATGATGAAAACGGTAATAAATACGGTTTTACATATAACGGAACGGGCTATTATTACCAGACCAATCTGCAAGGCGACGTTGTTGGAATATATGATTCCACCGGTCAGCTTGTGGTGCAGTACACCTATGATACGTGGGGCAAATTGTTATCCGTTACCGGCACATTAGCGAGCACGATAGGTCAGATAAATCCGATACGCTACCGCGGATATTATTACGATAATGAAACAGGATTTTACTATCTGCAAAGCCGGTATTATGACCCGGAAACGGGTAGGTTCTTGAATGCGGATGGTTTTGTTTCAACCGGGCAGGAAATCCTCGGTCACAATATGTTTGCGTATTGCGGGAATAATCCGGTTAATCGATTTGATCCAAATGGTATATTCTTTAAAGAAATAAAGGAAATAATTAATCGGATAATTAAGACTTTTGTTGGTTTTAAAACAAAAGTAGGAGAATGCTTTTCTAAATCTACATTGACATCGGCGCAAAAGGAAATACAGTTGATTGTAGCACAAACCATTTATGGAGAAGAACATGGTAGAACCGTCTACGATGATTGGAAACAAGGTCAACAAGCGGTAGCCAGTGTAATATTAAACCGCTCAATTGCTCAAATATCGTATTTGGGGAAAGATTTAGAAACAATATGTAAAAAAGACGGACAATTTGATGGATTTTACAAAGGTAAGCGTGCCTACGAGTCAGGGGAATATGATGCGATAGCATGGGATTCGGCAATGGAATTAGCGGCGGATGTAGTACTTGGGGATTTAAGTCTTCTAGACGGCATTACGGTAAATCATCTATATTTTAACAAAACTGATACATACAAAAATAACATTGCTAAAAACGGTGGTAAATTCTCGTTTGGGTCAGGGACGATGCCCGTGATTCCTAAAGGTGTTATATCATATGGCGGGAATACGTTTTTCTATTACTGATTGAGGTGATATAATGAAAAAAAGTATTATTATCTTATTGGTACTAGGGCTACTGTTTATTAGCGTTGGCTGCGAAAAGCAGAAAGGCAGCAATTCTTCAATTGTGGCAGAAAAACCGCACCACAATAGTACAACTTACAAGTTGAATTATAACCACGATTGGTTAGAAAATGACCTAACAGAATTAGGGTTAAAAGATCTTACAATTGGGGAAAGAGTAAGAGGGTGTTTTACAGCGCAACGTCCGACATCTTCACGATATGTGTATTTGTTTAATGATTATCAGAAATACGGAGAGAATAGTATTTATCACGACTCATATTTAGTAATCGAAACCGATTCTAAAATACTATTGCGAGACCTTGCAAATGATAATTACAGCGGTAGTTATGGTGAAGAAATATATGTGTGTGATGTTGACGATGATGGAATTGACGAGGTTGTTCTTCAACAGACAGTTGGAATGACTGGCGGAGCGGGACAGTATCTTTCACGCATTTTCAAAGTGGTTGATGATGAAATCATTCAACTTTTTAATTCATCAAGCATCTGTTTGTATAACACGGGGTTTAGCTGTGTTTTGAAAGACGATTATAAAATGGAAGTGCAAAACATATTTACAGGTTATTCAATAACACTTGATATGATCGGCACAAAAAAATACAGTGGCATTTATTTTGATGAAGCCGGCAAGGTTATATCTAACGTGCATTTTGAAAACATTATGTGCGATAGTTTTATGGAGTTTATACCCAAAGATGTGGATAATGATGGCACTTTTGAAATGGCTTGTTTACAATATGTATCGCTTTATGGGCACTCAGATGGCATTGGCTATGCAAAAAGTATTTTGAAATTCAATAAAAACACAAAAATGTTTGAAGTTGTTGGTTCAGAGTTTATTCCGATGTAGGAACACAGGGGACGGTTCTACGTGTTCGGTGTCGGTATTAAGGGGGTTTTTATGAGAACATCCTACAAATTCGTTGTAATCGTATTTATATGCAATTTATTAATTGCTTTAACTGC
>CACXEV010000027.1 GCA_902766755.1 Oscillospiraceae bacterium
ATTATCTTTGACCGATGCGAGAACTGTAGGAGCTATTGCTCCTATTCGTGAATCGGGTGATATTGCAGGCAGTGGTGTATGTAAGCTCGTAGGTCCCTGCGGTGAAGTTGAGCTTAAAGAGGGTGTTATTGCCGCTAAAAGACACATTCACGCCACCCCTGCTGACGCTGAGAAATACGGCCTTACCGATAAGCAGATAGTAAGCGTTAAAATACCCACCGATGGCAGAGCACTTATATTTGATGATGTTGTAGTAAGAGTTAGTGAAAACTACGCGCTTGCTATGCATATAGATACCGATGAATCAAACGCGGCGGCTATTAAGGGTACCGTAATGGGTGAAATACTTGCCTGATAGAATAGGGCTTTATATTCACATACCGTTCTGCGAAAAGAAGTGCCGGTATTGTGATTTTTACTCTACTTTTATAAGTGACAGGGTATATAAAGATTATTTTAAAGCGCTTTTGCGTGAGATTTCCTCTTGGGGCAAACAAACGAAAAGTGCCGTTGATACCGTCTATTTAGGTGGCGGCACACCTTCACTTTTGAGTGGCGATATAATACCTCTTATGTCGGCGATAAAAGAGAACTTTAATGTTTTGCCCGATGCGGAAATTACGGCAGAATGTAATCCAAACCTTGATTTCGGTTTTTTGAGCTTGGCAAGAAAGGCGGGTGTTAACCGCCTTTCTTTCGGTATTCAATCAGGAAACGACGATATGCTTAAAATGCTTGGCAGAACACATACGGTAAGTGATGCAAAAGCCGCTATTAAAGCCGCAAGAGAAGCCGGATTTGATAATATATCCTGCGATTTAATGATTGCTCTGCCGCATAGTAACTCTGTTACAGTAACAGAAGATGTAAATTTCATTTTCGGATTAAATCCCGAGCATATATCGGCTTATATTCTCAAAATCGAAGAAAATACGGCGTTTTATAAGGCAAAAGATACACTTGATTTACCTGATGACGATGAAGCGGCAAACCAGTATCTAATAGTTTGCCGGGAACTCGAAAAGCATGGGTATGAACACTATGAAATTTCAAATTTTGCGCTTAAAGGCAGGCAAAGCCGTCACAATTTAAAATATTGGATGTGCGAGGAGTACTTGGGTATAGGTCCCTCTTCTCATTCTTTCTTAAACGGTAAGCGGTTTTACTATAAAAACGATATAAAGGCTTTTATCAATGGTGAATCTGCTGTTTTCGATAGCCTCGGCGGTGATACGGCGGAGCGCATTATGTTGGGGCTCAGGCTATCGAGCGGTGTAAGTCTTAGTGAATTTAAGGAAGATATATCCGATAAGGCCGATAAATTTATAAAGGCAGGCCTTGTAAAAATATCTGGCGGCAGACTTTCACTTACAGACAACGGTATGCTTGTTTCAAACAGTATAATTGCGGAGTTTATTCTATGAAAACATATAAAATATATCTTATCCGCCACGGACTTACCGAGGCAAATATAAAGGGACAATATGTTGGCAATCGCACTGATTTGCCGCTTTGTGATGAGGGTGTTGACGAGTTGCGTATGCTGAAAGAAAGCATAGATTATCCCGATATTCAGCGCCTTTATACCTCGCCAATGCTTCGTTGCAGACAAACGGCAAATATCATATATCCCGATATGGATTATTCTGTAATAGACGAATTTGTCGAGTATGATTTCGGTGATTTTGAGGGAAAAACCGCGCACGAGCTTGAAAAGAATGAGAGTTTTACGCTTTGGACTTCAGGCAAAATTTCTGCGCCCCCCGGCGGCGAGACGAATGAAAACTTTATAAAACGCCTCAATATGGGGCTTCGTGCAGTGGTTGAAGATATGATGAAAAACGGTGCCGGTGCCGCGGCGGCTATTATGCATGGCGGCGCTATTATGATGTTGCTTGCATCCTGCGCCGTACCGAGGCACAAAGCGGTGGAGTGGCAAAGTGATAACGGCAGGGGATATGCCATAAATATTACACCATCCCTTTATCATTCAAGCGGAATAGTGGAAGTTTATGATATCATATAGGGTGATAATATGGTAAATATCGGAAACGATTGGGATATTATATTAAAAGATGAATTTGAAAAGCCATATTATAGGGATTTGCGTGCTTTCTTGAAAAATGAATATAAGACTCGAAGAATATTCCCCGATATGTATGATATTTTTAATGCCTTGAAATTAACTTCGTTTGAAGATACAAAGGTGGTAATAATAGGGCAGGACCCATATCACGGTGCCGGACAAGCACACGGCCTTTGTTTTTCGGTAAAGCCCGGTATTGAGCCGCCGCCGTCACTTAAAAACATTTTTACTGAGCTTAAAAGCGATTTAGGTATTGAAGTACCGGAGCATTATGGATATTTAAATTCCTGGGCAAAGCAGGGGGTGCTGATGCTTAATTCGGTGCTCACTGTACGAGAAGGACTGGCTAACAGCCATAAAGGCAAAGGTTGGGAGACCTTTACTGACAGGGTAATATCAGAGATTAACAGAAAACAAACGCCGGTTGTGTTCCTTTTGTGGGGCGCGGCGGCTAGGAATAAAGGCGAGCTTATAATAAATCCACAACACAAAAAGCTTATTACCGTACATCCGAGTCCGTTATCTGCTTACGGCGGATTTTTCGGGTGTCGGCATTTTTCAAAAGCAAACAGTATTCTTATAAATAGCGGACAAACACCGATAGATTGGACTATACATAAGGAGTGAATAATATGAGATCAACCGGAATGATAAGAGCAGTTGATAAAATGGGCAGGGTTGTAATTCCTAAGGAAATCAGGGCGCAACTCGGAGTTCAGAATGATGTTGACAGTTTTGAAATTTATATGGAGGGTGACAGCGTAGTTCTTCGTAAATACCAACCTACATGCATTTTTTTTTTTTTTTTTGCCGATAGTGTGGAATTTGGCGGTCACACTGTTTGCAAAAACTGTATTGAAAAACTAAATGACTTAAAAAAACAATCGGAAGAAAATAATTAAAAATGTCACCGGTTTTTTGCCGGTGACATTTGCTTGGTGCCTTTAGGTGTGGAAATAAACCCCCGGTTCTACCGGGGGAAGGAAAACGAGCGAAGCTACAATAAAACGGGCGAG
>CACXEV010000028.1 GCA_902766755.1 Oscillospiraceae bacterium
ATTCCATGATTGGAGACTCTTGGCTCCAGCCGCTGTATATTCCCTGTTGGTGATGCGTGAAAAAACATATTAACCTCACAAATTCCGATTTGTCGATCCCTTTTCTAAATTATATTCGAAAAATGTGTATTTTTCAATAGTAAAAAAATAATGATATACGGCTTTGCCGCATGATATACCGTGCTATCGCACGGCATGATATATTGCTCCTTTGTCGCAATATGATATAATATCCGTTCCTTCATACGCCGCAGGCGTATATCATCGCACGAAGTGCGATATCATACCGGAGGTATATCACCCGTTCCTTCAAGGAACGGATATCATTGAAAGAAACCTGATTTGTCCGGTAAACAAATCAGGTTTCTTTCATGGTGCGCCGAAGCATTCTATACTCGAACCGTTTACCTCTTTAAAAGTAACGGTTTTGCATTCTTCCTTATAGTTGAAACTGATAACAAGTTTATCGTCATACAGATAAACCGAGTTTACAAAACTGTTTATCAGTCTCTGTTTGTGTTCTTTCTTCACGACTTCCATTTTCTGAAATCTTCTAAGCCAGAACATTAAGCCCTCTTTTGTGATTGTCGGGCGTTTCATCTCTTCTTTGATGATTTTCAGTTCTAATTCGTTTTTCGTTTGTTCAAGCTCAATCATACGCTGCTTGGTGGTCGTTGTTATAATTCCTTGTTCTATTGCTTTCAGCAAGTTACCGATTATCGTTTCGGTTTCACTCAAGTTTTGTTTCAGCACCGTAAGTGCCGGATTTTCCTTTCCTGCTTCTCTTAAGACGATATTGGCTATATCTTCAATCACATTTTCGTCCATAAGAAGTTCTTTCGTTTTCTCTACTACGATATTTTCGATCCATTCTTTTTTGACCGTTTTCTTATCGCAGTTGTGTTTGTATTTGGCTCCGTTGCATTTGTAGTATCGGTGGACACTGCCGTTTCGTGCCGTACCGCTTTCGCCGCACATAAAGGAACCGCATTTTCCGCAGAACAGTTTGGTTGTCAGTAAATAGTCGTCCTCGGCTTTGTGCCTTGCGGCGGCCCTTTTGTTTTTAGCCCTAACTTCCTGCACTCGGTCAAACAGTTCCTGCGGTACGATTCTCGGTATACCGTCTTTGTTGACAATATCTTTGAACCGGTACTCACCGATATACCGTCTGTTTTTAAGCATATCGGTCACAATGTTGATGGTCATTTTCGTGCCATGCGAAGTGGTAAGACCTTTGTCGTTTAACATAGTGACGATTTCTTTGATTGTCATTCCCTCGGCATAACTTTTATATGCCTCAACCACCAAGAATAAATTTAGCGGTGGTGCAGATTTTTGGTCTATACCACCGCTTAAATAAAATCAATTGCTTTTCAAACATCAATCCTTGAATTGGATGGTTCTATAGGGAATCGGAATTTGTCTCGTATTTCTCGATATTGCATAACTAGTTTTCGATTAGTCCTTCTATTGTTAATATAATGCCCAATTATATTTATTAATTCCCCAATATTCAACTCTATAATCATATTAGCAATTTCATTGTTTTCGTATGATGAATTGATTAACCAATCTAAATAATGTAAGATTTCAAAAACCAACTCGTCATATTTTTCTGTATTTGTAACTCTAAAAGCTTTTTCGTTTAAAAATTCAAAATAATCGGGTGGTAATAATTGCTGTGGAGATGATAAAACGGCATTTTGTTTTCTTAACAAAAGTAAAATTTCTTCTATTGCTTCAGCATTATCTATGGTTGCCTTTTTAGAATTATTGGAGGCTTTTTTTGAACTTGAGACAATATTTTCAATTTCTGATTTCATATTATCCCATAGTCCATCAAATGTAGTTTTTAATATTTCTGAATCAATAGGCTCTTCACATTGACTATTAATATTACATATCAGTTGATAAAAATCATCCTTTTCTATTTTTGTTGCCTGATATCTTGATAGAGGTCCCTTAATATCTGACGGATTAATATTTATCATTAAAGTTGCAACATGAGAATCTAACGATTTTGCAATCGCACCAGCTTCAAAGTTAATCCACGGAGCAGAAACATTTTCATTTGTCAAGCATATTATTCCATACTTACATTCATTAAGTTCTTTGGATATCTTGCTATCCCAATTTTCTCCTTTTTCGATATCTTCGGGAGAAAAAAACACTTTTGTTGCTTGAATAATGCATGGCAACCATTTTTTTATTGATTCTGCTATTTTTTTGCTTAAATCTCCTGACCAGCTAACAAAAACTTTCACTTGTTTTTCCTCCAAATTTCCAAAACGATACATAATTTCCTCCATCATTATACATACATAAATATATTTTGTCAATATTTGTCGAACTTATCGAGATTGTATTCACATATAATTATATTTTATCCATCATGAATTATTGACGAAAATAATAATTTTTATTAAAATAAAAGCGGTGGTGCAAATTTATCTGTACCACCGCTTTTGTCAGAAATAGAACTATGTAATTGTTTTAGAAGTAAACAACAAACCCGAACGTTTCACCGATTGGTAAAAGGTTCGGGTTTGAATGCTTTGGTGCCGCTGACCGGACTTGAACCGGTACGGTATTGCTACCGAGGGATTTTAAGTCCCTTGCGTCTGCCTATTCCGCCACAGCGGCGCATA
>CACXEV010000029.1 GCA_902766755.1 Oscillospiraceae bacterium
AAAGGAAAAAGAAATATGGTTCGTGTTCCCGTCGGTAGGCTCCGGTGAAAAAGGCGTTTCCTATAATGACGCGGTAGAAGAAGCTCTATGTTTCGGGTGGATCGACGGTCAGGCGGGTACGCTTGACGAAACGCATCAGCTACGCCGTTTTACCCCGCGCAGAAAAGGCAGCACCTACTCGCAACCGAATATCGAACGGCTTAAATATCTCGATCAGTGCGGAATGATACATCCGAAAGTCAGACCTTATGTGGAAGGCGTTATTATTGCCCCATTTGTATTTCCCGAGGACATCCTTGAAGAGATCCGTCGGGACGATGTTGCATGGAAGAATTATCAGTCGTTTTCGGAGTCGTATAAAAGGATCCGCATAGCTTATATTAACGCGGCGAGAAAGCGTCCGGATGAGTTCAGAAAACGGCTGAAAAACTTCATAAAAAGAACGCGCGAAAATAAGCTGATAGTCGGATACGGCGGCGTTGAAAAATATTATAAATGATACCGATAAATCGGGGTTTGAGGAAGAAAAATGAATTTTGGCTTTTCATATATAGGTTTAATATTTTTGCTTATGCTTATGATTCCTAATATTATCTGGAGTAAGAATAAGCCCAAAGATTATGATAAATATGCTGAAAACGAAAACAAAATACTGTTGATATTTGAAAGAGTCGGGGAGATTTCGGTTTCCTGTATATCATTGATTTTCTCGGATTTTAATATCAACAATCTTTCTGTACGGTCATTATTTCTGATTATTGCTTTTCTTATGATGATGCTGTACGAAGTTTACTGGATAAGATATTTCAAAAGCGAAAAAACAATGAAGGATATGTACAGCAGTATTATAGGTGTTCCCGTTGCGGGCGCGACGCTTCCCGTTTTGGCGTTTTTACTGCTCGGTATATACGGAAAAAATTTGCCCTTGATTATATCGACGGTAGTGTTAGGAATCGGGCATATCGGTATACATATCAATCACAAAAAAGAAGCAGACAAATAACGGTTTGCGGAGATAGTCTTAGCAGATTTAAGCAACAGTGCGTTGCTTGTGTAATTGTTATTTTCGCAGTAAAATGGACAACAGGAGGAATCTGTATGAAAACTAATGAAATTATATATGAACTCAGAACTAAAAGCGGTCTTTCGCAAGATGAATTAGCCGCAAAGGTGTTTGTTACCCGTCAGGCAGTATCGCGTTGGGAAACGGGTGAAACGGTACCTAATACCGAGACACTTAAACTGCTTTCAAATCTGTTTAATGTTTCAATTAACACACTATTAGGCTCTCCGCAGAAACTTATCTGTCAGTGTTGCGGAATGCCGCTCGAAGACGGGATAATTGGCAGAAATAAAGACGGCACGCTTAACGAAGAATACTGCAAATGGTGTTATGCTGACGGAACATATACTTATAGCGATATGGATGATTTAATAGAGGTATGTATTCCGCATATGGCGTCCCAGGGCTTTACGGAAGAGCAAACGCGCGACTATATGAAACAACTGTTGCCGACTTTAAATTACTGGAAAAAATACGAGGAACTCAGCGATAACGGTGAGTTTGAAGAGTTCAAGCGTAAGTTGATTGAAGAAATCAATAGCCTACATATTGAAGGGATGCCGAAACTCGAAAAACTTAATGCCCTTGTAGGCAGTTACGTAAATCTTGAATATACTCTGCCGGGCGGTGCGAAGGTTAAATTCTTAAATGACAACACAACCTATCTCGGCAATCAATTTGAATCGGAAATAGTAGAGGGAGTTTGTTTCGGTGTTCTCGCAAATATGGATTTTATCCTTATTTGCACCTATGAGGCGGACGGCAAGAATCCCGAACTTGTAATCTATAAGAAACGATAAGCATCACTCGTTTGAAACCTAACAAAGCGGAACCGCAGGCACGGTTCCGCTTATGTGTTTATTCGGTTAATAACGCTACTGCGAGGGTGAAACCGTATTTGAAGGCGGCGGTTTCGGATATAGAGTTCATTTCGTTTACCGAAGCGGTATATTTTTCGAGAAGTTCAAGTTGTTTAGCGTTGAGTTCGTTTTCGAGGGCCTCTCTTTTTTTTGATACAAGGCGAAGCAAGTTTTTATATTCCATATTGTCCTCAATGTAGGTTTCGACCGGGCGGATATTGCCATGCCACAAGTCTTCGAGTGCTGTCATGTGAACAACACCTCGCTTTTGACGATTTCTTCCGCACGGCCCCTGATGTTATTCATAGCGCCCACCCACTCCATCTGGTCGGCAGCTTTGAGTTGCTCGGTTACGCCTTCGGCTTGTTTCATTTGCTCTACCAACCGAGAAAACATCTTTTCCGCCTGGCGGTCAATATCTTCAATGTGCTCATTCAGTTTGCCGGAAAGCAGCAGTCCTGAATATGTAACCCTTTTATGGTTGCGCAGATAATCAAGATACATAAGACCAAACCGGCCGACCTTTGGTGATTCGGGCGCTTTAAAGCGGGGCAGGTAATAGTCGCCCACAAGTTCGTAATCAAGCCCGTTATTTTTATCGTGAATAAATCTTTTCATATGCGCACGCTCCTTCTAACTTTGTGGCATAAGCATACCAAAAATTTTGTCGGTTTACAAATGTGCGATTTTATTATAAAGCATTTTTAACATCACTATAATCATGTCGCTGAATGTCGCTTTTTGTTTTGATATTGTTTATCGAGGCAGGAGGTGATATAATGAGTTTGCTTGAAGACAGAATAGTCGCTGGAATAAAAGGAATCAACTTCAATCCCGCATTTAACGAAGGAACAAGATATAAGGTTTGGGTTTCTGCCCTTTCACCGACAACATGCAAGCCGTGTTTCGACTTACACGGCAAATTATACTTGCCGGAGGAAGCACCCGAAAGGTTCCCTAATCTGCATACAAAATGTCAATGCCTTGTGAAGTGGTCGGAATATATAAAAAAAGGAACGGCAACTTTTGAAGGTAAAAAAGGAATAGATATTCTGCTATGCAAAGGTAATTCTTTGCCTAAAAACTATTTGACAAAAAAACAAGCAAAGAAACTTGGTTGGAAGCCGATACTGCTAAACTTACGGGATGTGACTGACGACGGGATTATCGGCGGAGATATTTACAAAAACAAAGAGGGCAAGTTACCGTCTGCCCCCGGTCGAATTTGGTATGAAGCGGATATAAATTATACCGGTGGGATTCGCAACAGTTCACGAATCGTTTACTCAAATGACGGTTTAGTCTTTGTTACGTATGATCATTATTTTACATTTAACGAAGTGATTTAGGAGGTATAGGCGTGAAAAGCATCACAGTTGATTTTTCGGGGTGTAAATATCCCTTGGATTTGCACAATAAAATAAGGGAGGCGTTGGAACTTCCGGAATGGTACGGAAACAATTTGGACGCTCTATGGGATATGCTTACGGGGTTTATCGAAACACCGATAAATATCACCGCAATTTATAAGCCCGAAACAAAATATGCAGAGGGTTTAAGAGAAAGCGTTATGAAGATAATTGAGGTTTTCAGAGAGGCAGCGGACGAGGATGAAGGAATCGTGTTTCAGTGTGAGATTTAACCTGTAAATTTTGGCTACCTAAGCCAGATTCGTTGGGTCACAATTGGGTCACAGATTTTTAAAAGTGCCCATAAACAGAGGGCCCCACGGGCATCGTCTCACTCTTC
>CACXEV010000030.1 GCA_902766755.1 Oscillospiraceae bacterium
AGATCGCAGGATACCGTTATTCCCCTCTCTTTAGCCGCTTTGAGCGCCTCGAGTGTGATATCCGCAAGACCGTCCGATAGTGCCGGGGTAATACCGGTAAAGTGGAACCAATCGGCGCCGATAAAAATCTTTCCCCAATCAAAATCCGACGGGCTCGCCTCGGCTATAGCGCTGTTTGCCCTGTCGTAAATAACCATGCTCGGGCGCTGAGAAGCGCCTTTTTCGCAAAAATAAATACCTACACGGTCTCCGCCTCGTGCAATAAAACTTGTATCAACGCCGAATTTGCGAAGGGAATTTATAGCGCACTGCCCGATATCGTGTTCGGGAAGTTTAGTTACAAACGCCGCATCTACACCGTAGTTTGCCAGGCTTACGGCCACATTTGCCTCCGCACCGGCAAAGGTTGAAACAAAACTTTCCGCCTGTAAAAATCTAAGATACCCCTCCGGATTAAGGCGCATCATAATCTCACCGAATGTTACTACTTTCATTACAGTCACTCCTTTAGTTGCTCTTATTTAATTGCTCAAATTTATTTATAAGTACCCTGCCGACCTGTGCGGCATAGGCAGTCAGCGGAAAATACAGCTCGTCCGGCAGATTATCAAAACAGTGTATCACTTCAAAACTTAAATCACCCGCATAACCGTACTTTGCCAACGCTTTAATTATGTTATCCCAGTTGTGAACGCCCTGATACGGTATCAGATGGTCGTCTGTCTTACCGCCGGTATCCTGGATATGCACACATTTAAGCACACCCTTATCCATACCCGAAATATATTCTTCAGGCGGTATGCCCATAAGCGCCGCATGGCCTACATCAACACAGGCGGAAAATACCGGTGACTCTAAAAGGCGTATAAAATGTGACAGTCTGTCAGGGCGCCAGAATATCGAATTCACAAGATTTTCTACCGCTATACTTATACCGAAATCTTGGGCATAAGGCTCGAGCGCCTTATAAAAATTATAATTATAATCAAAGAAATCGGTGTTTTCCGGCACATAGATGCAGTGAACGACGATATTTTTTGCACCAAGCAAAGCCGCGAACTCCATAGCGCGCACCGTATCCGAGAAACTCTTATCGCTCATATTAAACTTAAATCCGTATTGAAATCCGAAAGGCGCGTGCGCCTGAACGCAGGTAAGACCTAATGAGTCGAGCATTCGCTTTACCTCTTTTGCCTTACGCGTATGGTTGCAAAGGTCTATCGCGGAACCGTTTCCCGCCGCGTTAAAGGAATAATCGATACCGTCAAACCCGGCGTCCTTTATCATTTTAAGCGCCTTTTCTTCGCCGAATTTTTGCCTTAGCGGAAAATTTTCAATTGAAAGTTTCATAAAACTACCTCACACCTTAAGATTTTCAATAAAGGTTTTTGCCAACGCGGTAATTCTATCGAATTCACCGTTTTTTACAAAGTCTTTATTTATAAGCGAACCGCCCACGCCTACACCTACGGCTCCGGCCTTTAAAAACAGCGCGCAGTTATCGGCGTTTACACCGCCGACTGCCAAAAGCTTTATGTGCGAAAGCGGCGCCCTTATGGCTTTGATATACGCCGCGGCACCCTCAAGGCAAGGGAAAATTTTCACAAAATCAGCGCCGCTATCGTGCGCCTTTTTAATTTCCGTGGCGGTATAGGCGCCCGGTATTGATACAAGACCTCTTTTAACGGTCTGCCCTATCACCTTTTCGTCGGCATCCGGCGATATGATAAACTCTGCTCCGGCATCGGCGGCAATATCCACCTGACGGGGTGACAGAACAGTGCCGGCACCTATAAATATTTCCGGGATTTCCGCCTTTATCACTCTTATGCTTTCGGCGGTCGTTTCAAATTTTTCCGGGCACTTTTGATCAAAAGTAACCTCGATCAGTTTGACACCGCCTGAATACAACGCCTTTGCGGTTTTAAGCGCCGTTTCGGTGCTGAGCCCCCTTATTATCGCTATAAGTTTGTTTTCTTCGATACTTTTTATTATTTTTTCTCTCATAATGCAAATCCTTCTGTCTTACCACTCCGCCACCGAGCCGTCCTCATGGTGCCACACGGGATTTTTCCAGTTGTGCGGATTTTTGTTTTCCTCAATAACAAGTTCTTTATTAACACTTACACCGAGTCCCGGCAGCCGCGGGAGATTTACAAAACCATCGGTAAACTCAAAATCATCCTTGTTTTCTACATAGTCAAGCACGCTTTTGCCCACATTATAATGGATGCCGATACTCTGCTCCTGGATCACCGCGTTATAACTCACCGCGTCGATATTAAGGCAGGCGGAAAGAGCAATCGGTCCTAACGGACAGTGAGGAGCCAGCGCCACATCATAGCTCTCCGCCATAGCCGCGATTTTTCTCACTTCGCTGATACCGCCGGCGTGGGATAAATCGGGTTGTATAATATCAACGCCGCCGGTATTAAGAAGTCTTCTGAAATCGTACTTTGTAAAAAGCCTTTCACCCGTCGCTATAGGGATATTAGACGCCGCCGCGATCTCCGGGAAATATTCCATATTCTCGCAGAGCACCGGTTCTTCTATAAACATCGGATCAAATTCCTCGAGTTTCTTAGCCAGAACTTTTGCCATCGGCTTATGCACCCTGCCGTGAAAATCTATCGCTATACCGAAATACTTGCCACAGCTTTCTCTAATGGCTGCAACACGGGAAAGCACCGCGTCGATTTTGTCGTAACTGTCTATCATTTGGAGCTCTTCGGTAGCGTTCATCTTAACCGCTTTAAATCCGGCGTCCATTTTTTCCTTTGCCGCCTTGCCCACATCCGAAGGACGGTCGCCGCCAATCCAGGAATATACCTTCATTTTATCCCGGCACTTACCGCCTAAAAGTTCATATACGGGAACGCCTAAAACCTTGCCCTTAATGTCCCAAAGCGCCTGATCGATCCCGGCAATAGCGCTCATCATAACACCTCCGCCGCGGTAAAAACCGGCGCGGTAGAGCGTTTCCCACAAGCCCTCGATATCGGCGGGATCCTTACCGATAAGGTAATCCTTCATTTCGTTTACGCAGGCAAGCACGGCGCCGCAATGGCCCTCTAATACCGCCTCGCCCCAGCCGGTTATACCGTTATCGGTTTCTATTTCTACAAATCCCCAGCGCGGGCGCACGAAATATATATTGATTTTTTCTATTTTCATATTTTAAAAAGGCACCTCTTTGCTATATTGATTTTTTAACAGATTCTGTTATAATGGTATCATAAATATCTTCATTTATTTGCCAATATCTTATTGTTTTATGTCAATTTTTTATATAGAGGTACTTTTATGCAAGCCAAATTCGGTATAGAACGCGAACTTGATAACAGATTACGCATAATCGATTACGAGGGCGGCAACGGCGATTTTCATTTTCACTCACAGATCGAGATATGCATTGTAACCGCCGGCGAGATCGACGCTCTTGTTAACAATAACCGCAAGCGGCTGTGTGCGGGCGAATTGTCCGTAGCGCTCGGATACGATACCCACCTGTATACACCGGTGGGCAAAGCGCAATTCAGCGTGCTTATACTTCCCTCCGATATTTGCAGGGATTTTACCGATTTTGCAGGCAATAAAAAAATTGCAAGTCCGTTTATAAAGTCGAGCGAACCTGCAAGTAAAATACGCGAATGCTTTTACGAAATAAAGGAAAATCAAAACAACGCTCTGATAGTAAAGGGCAACATTTATATTATTTTAGGATTGATAGCAAAAAACGTTGTTTTCGCGGAAAACGAAACCGGCGTTACTGATGACCTGATTTCAAAAATACTCCTTTATATCCACGGTAATTATACCGATAATATTTCACTTTCGTCCATAGCGCGCCGGTTCGGTTATAACGTCAGCTATATATCGCAGTTGTTTAAATCCTGCTTTAATATCGGAATAGCCAGGTATATAAATACCTTGCGGCTTAAAAACGCCGTTTCCCTTATGCAACAGCGAAAATACAGCACGACCTATTGCGCT
>CACXEV010000031.1 GCA_902766755.1 Oscillospiraceae bacterium
AAGAAAAAATTAAAATATCGAGGTGTGGCTCAGTTTGGTAGAGCGCTGCGTTCGGGACGCAGAGGCCGCAGGTTCAAGTCCTGTCACCTCGACCAAATGAAGAGTTACCGCTTTTGCGGCGGCTCTTCATTTTTTCTATGCGTAGGACTTGAACCTGGGAAGGTCTGAAGCGAAAAAACAGTCCGGGGGACTGTTTTTAGCTTTAGAGCGTGCAGCCGGGTACTGTTGCGAAGCAACGGTCGGCAAGCGAAAAGTATGCGAAGCAGACGGCAAGTCCTGTCACCTCGACCAAAGCAAAAATCCTATCACAAAAGTGGTAGGATTTTTGCTTTGTATTATTCGTTTTTCATTATTCATTATTAAGTATTCATTAAATCCGCCGTGATAGGATTTTCTAAATGAATAATGAATACTTAAAACTTAAGAAAGAATAATTGATTTGCCGGAAAATTTATGATAAAATAATAGCGGTGAGATAAATGAAAGAAAACCTTTTAATTGATAAATCAGTTGATTTTGCTGCACGGATAATTAACCTTTGCAAATACCTTGAAGAAAAACAAAAGGAACATATAATATCAAAGCAAATCATAAGAAGTGGAACAAGTATAGGCGCGAATATTAACGAAGCACAATACGGAAACAGCAAAGCAGATTTTATATCCAAACTTCATATTTCACTTAAAGAAACCGCCGAAACCGAATACTGGTTAAGACTTTTATTCAAGTCGGAATATATTGACGAAAAAATATTTAAATCACTACTTAATGATTGTCTTGAACTCAAAAAACTTCTTATTTCCTCTATCAACACCGCAAAGAAAAACAATTAAATATTTTTATTTTGTAATGAGCAGGCTCGATGAGTCTGCTCGTTTTGCTTTTTCAGTTGGTATTATCGGTTACGCAACTTTCAAAAGTGTGTAACCCACTATGACACTTTCAGCAGAGCAGAAAAGATGTCAGAGGGTTAGTATTATTTGAAAACAAATCGGTTACAATTGAAAGATTAACACTATTGTGATATAATATGTAGATAAAGAAATGAGGTGAACATTATGGCAAAAAAGGGAGAAAAACAATATGTGAGCGATAATCCTCAACTTATGGCTGAATGGGATTGGGGAAAAAACAAAGATATTTTTCCATATCAAGTAACTATTGGAAGTGATAAAAAAGCATGGTGGAAATGCATAAAAGGTCATGAATGGCAAGCAATGATATCAAATAGAAACAAAGGTAGTGGTTGCCCGTACTGCACTGGCAAAAAAGCTTTAAATGGCTACAATGATTTACAAACGGTTAATCCAGCGTTAGCAATAGAATGGAATTTTGAAAGAAACGGCGAATTAAAGCCAGCGCAAGTTACAGCAAATAGTGGCAAAAAAGTATGGTGGAAATGCAGTAAAGGTCATGAGTGGCAGGCAAAGATAACACATAGAAACAATGGAAGCGGATGTCCATATTGCTCGGGTCGAAAAGCCGTCAAAGGCGAAAATGATTTACAGACTGTAAATCCAATTTTATCTAAAGAATGGAATTATGAAAAAAACAATGGATTAACACCGTCAGATGTGAAGCCTAATAGCAGCACAAAAGTTTGGTGGAAATGCTTTAAGGGTCACGAATGGCAAGCGACGATAGCCCATAGAAATAATGGGACCGGATGTCCATATTGCTCAAATCAAAAAGTTTTAAAAGGCTATAATGATTTACAAACAGTTAATCCAACCTTGGCTAAAGAATGGAATTTTGAAAGAAATGACAACTTAAAGCCGGAAAAAGTTACTGCAAATAGCGGAATAAAAGTGTGGTGGAGGTGTGGGAAAGGACATGAGTGGCAAGCAACAATATCAAACAGAAACGAAGGTCGCGGTTGCCCATATTGTTCCGGTAGATATGCAATAAAAGGCGAAAATGATTTGCAAACAGTTAACCCCAATTTAGCAATGGAATGGAACTATAAAAAAACAACGGATTAACACCTGCGAATGTATTGCCTAATAGCAATAAGAAAGTTTGGTGGAAGTGTAGCAAAGGGCATGAATGGCAAGCAAAGATTTTTATTAGAAACAAAGGAGCTGGGTGCCCTATTTGCGAAAGGAAGCGCTAATAATGCATATTTAACAATACATATTTTGTTTAAAACAAAGATTGAAAAGAACAAACTTGATTACAGTCAAAAACACAAGTATAAATATCGTATCAAAGGGTTAACAAATTTATCAAAATAATATTCCTACCAATGTATAAACAAAGAATTAAGGAGGCGAAGCAACTGAACAAATTACAAATTATTGATTTTTTAAATTCAGATACATTTCCCTCAAATCTACTGAAATTAGTGTCGGATTTTTATAATGCAAATACAGAGATTAAAAAAACCCTTTTAGAATCCCCCCATTGTCTTGCTGACAATATTATTTTTAATCGGTATTATTTCGCTCAAAATGTTCTTAAAGGAATTGAAAAGGAAATCGCTGATAAAACGTTTGCTTTATATCATGCAACAAGGATTGATAATGCAGACACAATTTTACAATTGGGAATAAAGTGTTTTGAAAAAAACGAATATATTAAATATATTGAAACTGTTTTAAGGGTAAAAGGTGTTTGCTATTTTAGACGAAAAAAGGCTATAAAACATCTAAAAAAAACACAATCAGACAAGTATTGTTTTTCCTTAAAGCAAAACGTGTGCTTTTTTTCAAATTACACTGGAGATGACACATTTTACACGGAATACTGCAAAAACATTGGCGGCGAACTTGCCCTTTCCGCATTTCAAGATGATTTTCCTCAAATTTTTTCTTTATTGCAAAGTGGTAAGCCTGTTATTGTTAAGTTTGAATCGGATTATGCAAGTTTTTCAAGCTGCACAAAGGAATGTATATGCAAGCAGTTTTTTCGATGGGCAAGTGCAAAATGTTTGGGATTTGGCGAACAAACAATAGAGGTTGACGGAGAAATTGAGAAAAACATTACACCAGAACATATAATCGACACTTTCTTAATCGAAAACGATGCTATCACTTACACAGCAAGTAGACTTTAGACGGCGCTGCTTTTTATTTCAATACTTAAATCCGAAAGAACTTGTATTTAGAAACAAAGTCGTTTAGGGTTCGTTTGTTATTGCGCTGTTAAGCCGTTTTGATCAACATTTCAAATAATTGCCGGTACTATATAAGCAGTGATATATTTTCGTAATAATATTTATTCACTTGCGTTATGAACACCCCGAACAGTCGAGAGCCTCGACACGCATTACGCGCAGTTGAGACTCTCTCTTTTTATAGTTTTTACCTCGCGTCTTTGACTTGTGTTATGAACACTCCGACCAAACGAAGAGTTGCCGATTTTTCGGCGGCTCTTTTTTTCTATTTTATTGACGAAAGAAAAATTGTGTGTTATATTATCCTTCGAAAAGATTTTTCGGAGGGAATTATGCTTGAATTTAAATATGACACGCAACTTTTAATTGACGGAAAAGGGCTTGATGAGGATACCATAAACGATTATTTTATCGCCAATTTTGAGGGGAATAGCCTGCTTGTTTTAGGGGATGAGGAGACAGTGAAGATACACTTTCATACCAATCGCCCCTGGGAAGTTTTGGAATACTGCTCAACTATTGGCGAAATATATGATATAGTGGTAGAGGATATGGATAGGCAGTCAAGAGGGCTCAAAGGCTAAAAGAGGCTTACTAAAACACCAAAAGGTGCCGTTTGGCACTTTTTTTGTTTTTAGTTCTTTAGATTTATGTAAACCAAATCAATTTTTATAAAAGTCGTAAATCCCCGATAAATACTGCTTTTATAAGCAAAGCAAAATTAGCGGCATTACCTCTCGTCAACTTATGAGCGGTTATAAGTTGACGAGAGGTAATGTTTGAGGTATAATATTTTTTCGGGAAGCAAAAAATATTCAGGGTGGAGGTAAAGTATGCGAAAAAGTCATATTAAGGATGATGTTTTAAGGGAAATATGCAAGGGAAAGCGCGTGTCCGGCGGACTGCTCGCCGCCAAGCTCGGGGTGTCGCGCACAGCGGTCTGGAAAGCGGTAAACGCACTTCGAGCGGACGGATTTTTTATTGATGGCGGAGTTGACGGATATATGATAAGCCCATATAACACCCTCCTTTGCGCTGAGCAGGCGGAAGCTCTTATAAATGCCGAACGGGTTTATTTTAAGGAGTCGACGGGTTCCACAAATGAAGATATTAAGGCGTTAGCCGAAAAAAAAGAAAGAGAGTTTACAATAGTTTTAGCACGAAGCCAAACAGGTGGTAAAGGACGGCTTTCGCGTTCTTTTTCCTCGCCTATAGGCGGACTTTATTTTTCGGTTTTGTTGCGCCCGCAATTAAGCGCGCAAACGAGTCTTAAAATCACTACCGCCGCGGCGGTAGCGATGGCTAAGGCGATAGAGATCATTGCAAATCAAAAGACAGATATCAAATGGGTAAACGATATTTATATAAAAGGAAAAAAGGTCTGCGGTATTTTGACCGAGGGCGCCTTTGATGCCGAGAACGGACAGCTTAAATATGCCGTTTTAGGAATAGGCGTTAATGTAGCAACCCCGAAAGACGGATTTAACGAAGAAATAAAAGATAAAGCAGGGGCAATTTTTGAAACATCCACTCCCCCGTCGCTTGTATATATTTTCTTGATAAACGAGTTTTTAAGGGAGTTTAAGGAGTATTATAAAGAGATTGACAGTATGCCGCATATAGAGCAGTACCGAAGCAGAAATATGCTTTTAGACAAGAAAGTCACTTACAAAAAAGACGGCAAAAGCTATACCGCCACAGTTTGCGGAATAGGGGAAAGCGCAGAGCTTATTGTAGAAAAAGACGGCAAAAAAATACCGCTTTCAAGCGGAGAAGTGAGGATTACTGATTATGAATAAGAAAATAAGTGTAAAATCTATCGCTGTAACGGCACTGTTTACAGCGCTGATTTCGGCGCTGTCCCAGGTGGCGTTTCCCACCCCTATCGGCGTATCTGTAACGCTTCAGACCTTCGCGATAGCCGTAACCGCCTTTCTTTTAGGTGCAAAAAAGGCAACAGCCGCCGCGATATGCTACGGAATACTCGGAGCTATAGGTGTTCCGGTTTTTGCCGGATTTGCCGCAGGGCTCGGCACTCTTCTCGGGCCGACCGGCGGCTTTATATTCGCTTTTCCGGTATTTGCATTGGTTTTAGCTTTTGCGATTTATGTAAACCGACCGTTACATAAAATCCTCCTTTGCCTTTTGGCGCTTATAGTGCTTTACATAGCAGGAACGCTGCAGTTTATAATAGTTACCGGAAATTCCCTGAAGGTTGCGATAAGCGCCTTTGCTCTTTATTTTGTCAAAGATGTTTTGGTAGTTGCCGCGGCATATTTCTTATGCGTTCGCATTCGCCCGAGGGTATCGAAATTTATACAGTCAAAGTAATAAAGTGCCCATACATAAACAAGTGAGCTTATGGCAGACAAAAGAATTATGTAAACCAAATTACTGATAGGCATACGGTCTATCAGTAATTTTATGATAAAGGTTGCCGAGAAAGCCGACAGCGCCGGAACCATAACGGTTTTTTGTATATTTAAAGCGGCACCACTGATTTTTATAAGCCGTTTTACATTAAGCGCGCAGGTCAGAAGATTTGAAAAATACATAATGCCTATAAACCCTTTTATTCCGAATTTGTTTACAAGAAGTAAAATAAGCACAATTCTTATTGCCGAATCGCCCACTGATACGCGAAAACAAAAGTTTTGTTGATCAAGTCCCCGAAGGAGTCCGTCGCATAGGCTGTCGATATACATAAGAGGCACAATGGGAGAAAGCGTTACGAGCAAAAACCCCACATCTGCGCTCTTATAAAGCAAAAACCCCATTTGGTATCCGGTAGCGGCAAAAATTGCCGAAAACAGTATGCCTACGAAGGTCGCCGCCGAGAGTATCTGCTCTATGGCGGCGCGGATTATCAGCTTTTTGTGGCTCTCTCTTGCCTCTGACATTTCGGGAACCAATAATGTTGATACGGCGCCTAAAACAGCCGAAGGGAAGAACAAAACCGGCAGCGCCATACCCTTTATCATACCAAAAAGCGAAAGCGCGCCTTTTTTGGAATACAGACTGAGCGCGCGCGGCACTATCATATTTTCGGCTGTACGCAAAAGCTGTCCTATGTATCTGCCGGCACAAAGAGGAAAGGCGATTTTCGCGGTTTTCTTTGCCGGATGTTTTATGTAGGTGTTAGTTCCTTCGGGTAGTCTTTTAAAATTGAAGCGATAACGCAGGTAGAGATATGCAAAGCAAAAAAGCTCTGATGCCGCATCGCCTGCAAAAACGGCGGCAACCGCGAGTGTGGTTGACCCGGCGGCAAGCTTTACGGCAGGGATTATTGCGGCAATACGGATAAACTGTTCAATAACCCCGGATACCGCGGGTGCGGCGGCAGTTCTTCTGCCTATAAAGTATCCCTTTAAAACAGAGGAAGCGCCTGTAAAGAATACCGAAACCGCTAAAATTCTTACCGGCATAACGGCTCTGCTATCGGAGATAATATTCTTTGATATTATTTCGGCGCCAAAAAAGAGAATTATAGCGGTTATTGCGCTGATTATAAAGCTCATAGTAAACGAGGCACCGACAATTCTTTTAATTCCTTTTTTATTGCCGAGGGCGGATTCTTCGGCGGTAAGGCGTGTTACGGCGGTAGGTATTCCGCTTTGTGCGAAGGATGAAACAAGGATGTAAACCGAAAATACAAGCTGATATAGCCCCATACCCTCGGCTCCTATTTTTGCGGCGAGCCAGATTTTAAAAACTATTCCGGCAAAGCGAAGAACCAGAGAAGAAGCCGTGAGATATGCGGCATTTTTGACAAAAATCGTTTTTTTCATTGTAGAGCCTCCGAAAAGCAGTGTAAAACGCATATTATAATATGATTAAACATATTGAAATAGAAGAAAATTTATAGTAAAATAATCATAACTTGTTATGGGAGGATAAGAATATGCAGTCACCGCTTGCAGATAGGTTACGCCCCGAAAAGATCGAAGAGGTAGCAGGGCAGAAGCACCTGCTCTCACCCGGCAAGATATTAAGACGGATTGTAGAATCAGGAGACACCCCGAATTTGATATTTTACGGTCCTTCGGGCGTGGGAAAGACAACCGTAGCGAGAATAATCGCTAAAAAAAGCGGTAAAAAGCTCTGCTATTTAAATGCGACAACCGCCTCAACCTCCGATATTAAGGATATTGTAGGCGAGATAGGCAGTATCGAGGCGGAAAACGGAATACTTTTATATCTGGATGAGATACAGTATTTTAACAAAAAACAACAGCAGATTTTGCTTTCTTACATAGAAAACGGGGATATAACGCTTATAGCTTCCACTACGGAAAACCCGTATTTTTATGTTTATAATGCGATTTTAAGCCGCTCGACGGTGTTTGAGTTCAAAACGCTTACAAAAGACGATATTAAAGAAGTACTTTGCCGGGCTATGGAGAAATTAAGCGAAGAAGAGGGCAAAGAGATTGCGCTGAGCGATAAGAACAGAACAAAAATTGCCGGCGCCGCGGCAGGTGATGTTCGCCGCGCACTCAATATGTTAGAGCTATGCTTTATGTTAACCGTTGGCGAAAACGCCAACGAGATAACTGATGATGTTGTGGAGCAAATTCTCGCAGGCAATTCCGTCAGGTATGACCGGGACGGTGATGAGCATTACGATATAATATCCGCCTATCAGAAATCTATGCGCGGTTCGGATCCGGACGCGGCGGTTTACTACCTTGCCCGTCTCCTTGCCGCCGGCGATTTACCGAGCGCTTGCAGGCGGCTTCTCGTTTGTGCAAATGAGGATGTGGGGTTGGCTTACCCCCAGATAATACCTATAGTTAAGGCGGCTGTAGATACGGCGCTTTTTGTTGGACTTCCCGAGGCTCGCATACCGCTTGCCAATGCGGTGGTACTGGTGGCCACAGCGCCTAAATCCAACTCCGCATATATGGCGATAAACACAGCTATGGCAGATGTGGAAAAGGGTGTCACGGGCGATATTCCAAGGCAACTTCAGAACAAGCATTTTGACGGTGAAGATGCCGAGATAAAAGGGCAAAATTATTTATATCCACACGATTATCCTATGCATTATGTAAACCAACAATATTTGCCGGATAATCTGAAAAACAAAACATATTATAAGTATGGAGACAATAAGCTTGAGCAAAAAACATGTGAATATTGGAATAGTATTAAAGGAAAATAATGTTATATCTATAATCCTGTTTCACGTGAAACATACCCTTGTTTGAGAGTCGGGAGATTATGAACTACAAGCTCGAAAAAAGGACATTGTTATTATGGCGTATAAGAATAGGCGCCGCGGCATTGGCGGCGGCGCTGTTGTTTGCGTTGCTGTCTGTCTATACCGCTTATTTTTATGTTCCGGCGGCGGCTTTTGTACTTTTGGGCGCGGCCATAATTTTTTGGTACCTGCCGGCATTTTTTAAAGGGTTTAATTTGTTTGTCGGTGAAAATGCGGTTATGGTGACGAGAGGCGTTTTTATAAAAACATCCCATATAATGCCCTTTAAAAGGCTTGTTTTTGCCGGCGGTTATTCAACTCCGATAGCTCGCATAATGGGACTTAAAGGAATAACGCTTCGTGCGGCAAGAGCAACGGTGATTATACCCGAGATCGAGGCGTCCGCTGCTGACAGATTGATTTTCGATATAGGCGGTGAAAAGCGTGATTAAAAGAACCTACGGCGCCCATCCGCTTATGATAGCAAATATAGTAAAACCGTTTTTGTTTGTTTTGATACTGCCGGTAATAAAGGGACTTCTGCAGTACCTTATTACCGGCAGAGTTACTGGGCTTTTGTCGCTTGAAATTCCTGCGGTGATAATAATTATGTTTTTGTCTTTCTTGAAGTTTCGCTCGTTCAGAGTCAGTATAGACGGCGAAAAAATGGTGATAAATAAAGGTTTCCTGTTCAAATCGGTTGCAGTCATCAAAAAAGAGCGGCTTTCCTGTGTTTCAAGCAGTAAAAATATTTTTGATTTGATTTTTTCTTCTGTGACATATAAGGTAAACACCGAAGCCGGCGCCGCCGGAAAAACCGACTTTTTCTTCAAACTGAGAAAAAGCGATGCAAAAGAGATGTCAAGGTTTCTCTACGGCGAGGAAAACCGCGTGGCGGTAAGGTTTAATATCTTTAAATCGGCAGTTTTCGCCGCCGCAACGTCCTCAGCAATTACAGGACTTATAGTGGGTGTGCCGATAATTAATAATGCAGGTAAAATACTCGGTGTGGCTCTCTCGAAAAGTCTGTTTGATGAAATAAACCACGCTTCCGCCAGGTTTGACGCCTATTTTCCGCCGATAGTCAATGTAATAACCATAACCTTGATAGTAGGATACTTTTTATCTTTTGTAATAAGCTTTATAAAGATGCTGGGTTTCAGGCTTCACATTGGACCGGATAAAACCGAGGTTGAATACGGTGTGATTTCCCGGCACCGCACGCTTTTTAAAAAATCAGCCGTTAATGATGTTTGTATAGAGGCAACTCCTATAATGCGCCTTTTCGGGATGTTCAGTATGCGAGCCGCAGTCGGCGGATATGGCGACAAGAAGGGCGAAAAGGCAATAATAGTCCCTGCGGCAAGGCATGGAAAGATTAAAAATCAGTTCAGGGAGTATTTTCCGTTTTTGTACCCGGATATAAAACCGATAAAGGCGCAAAGATCCAAAAGAAATCTTATGCGGTTTTTGCTGTCAGCAAGAATTGCCGCCGCCGCAGATATAGCCGCTACCGTAACGCTGTCTCTGATTTTTCCCGCAGTTATGCGGTTTTTGATATTCAGTGGCGTTGCGGTAATGGCAGGTATTGTGTATTACGGAAATTTGTGCTTCAGAAGCTATAAGCTCGGGCGGCTTTGTATATCCGATAAGATTTTCGCAAGTGGTTTTAAGGGTTTCACCGTTCGCGAGCTTTATTGCGAAAAATCGCGTGTGGGAGAGATAATAATCACCGAAACTCCTGCCGACCGCCTGTATGGCACCTGTAAGGCTGAAATCGTGGTCCGTTCGGAGAGTGCCGATAAAATCAAGGTTCGCAATATAGACCTTCAAAAAACACTTTCGCAAATTGAAAAAACCTTTGGCACAGAGGAATAAATCCCGAAAAAGGGGGCATAACTATACTGATGTTTCACGTGAAACATAGAAAGGTATGGTTTGTATGTTTATGGACTTTTTTTGGGCGTTTGTAGTAGGCGGAACACTCTGCCTCATAGGTCAGGTTCTTATAGACCTTACAAAGCTTACCCCGGCGCGTATTTTGACGGCTTATGTGGTTTCGGGCGTTTTTCTCGGAGGAATAGGCGTTTACAAGCCTCTTGTTGACCTTGCCGGAGCCGGCGCTACGGTTCCTCTTACCGGTTTCGGATATACACTGAGCCTTGGAGTGAAGCAGGCGGTTGAAGAAAAGGGACTTATAGGTGCCATTACAGGCGGACTTACCGCAACCGCCGCGGGAATAACTGTTGCCATTTGCTCGGGCATATTAATGTCACTTATTTTCAAATCCGGCGACAAATAATCAGAAAAGCATTTACTTTTATAAAAATAATTGTTATAATAGCTACCGGCAGATATTTCTGCCGGTGGCTGTTTTTGTAAAGAGGTATTATATAATTTAGCTTTTATATTATAATATTATATATTCATAAAATGACGCGCTTATTGCGCGCAGGGGGTATGGAGTTGGGGAAAATAATAGCTGTCGTAAATCAGAAAGGCGGAGTCGGTAAAACAACAACCGCGGTGAACCTGTCTGCCGGGATAGGACTTTCGGGCAAAAAGGTTTTGCTCGTGGATGCGGATCCGCAGGGAAATACTACAAGCGGTTACGGAATAAGCAAGAAAAACAGCGGTGCTACAAGTTATGAGCTGTTGCTGGGCGAGGTATCCGTGCAGGCGGCGATAAAGAGTACTGATTTTAAGAATGTTGATATAATACCGGCTTCTATGAATCTTGCTGCCGCAGAAATAGATTTGATAGATAAAAAGCACCGCGAGTCAAGCCTTAAAACTGCGCTTTCGGTAGTAAGGGAAAAATACGATTACATATTTATTGATTGTCCGCCTTCTTTGGGACTTATAACTATCAATGCGCTGAGTGCCGCAGATACGGTGCTCGTTCCCATTCAGTGCGAGTATTACGCTCTTGAGGGGCTTTCTCAGCTTATAGCCTCTGTTCGTCAGGTGAAAAGGCTTTATAATCCCACTCTTGAGATAGAAGGCATAGTGCTTACAATGTACGATGCACGGCTTAATCTTACCAATCAAGTCGTAGGGGAAATAAAAAAATATTTTAAGGACAAGCTTTATAAAACTGCCATACCGCGTGCTGTAAGAATTTCCGAGGCGCCAAGCCACGGAACACCTATTCAGTATTATGATGCACGCAGCAAGGGCGCCGCAGCCTATAACGATTTGGCAAAAGAGTTTTTGAAAAGAAATCGGAGGAAATAAGAAATGAGTGCAGCAAAAAAAGGACTCGGCAGAGGTCTTGAGGGACTTTTTGATGAAAACGCAGTCGACTCGGCAGGCGCCGTTGAGGTAAGACTCAGCGAAATCGAACCCAACCGTAATCAGCCGAGAAAGGCTTTTGATGAAGAGGCTCTTGCGTCTTTAGCGGATAGTATAGCCGAACACGGGCTTATCCAGCCTATAGTTGTTCGTCCGACTGTTTCGGGTACATATCAGATAGTAGCAGGCGAACGCCGCTGGCGCGCCGCCCGGTTGGCAGGGCTTTCAGCCGTTCCCGTGGTTATAAAGGAGCTTGACGATAGAGAGTATTTTGAAACCGCGCTTATAGAGAATTTACAGCGTGAGGATTTGAACCCCATAGAAGAGGCAAAGGGCTATAAAACGCTTATTGATAAATATTCTTTTACGCAAGAGCAGGTTTCAAAGAGCGTGGGCAAGGCGCGCGCTACGGTGACTAACGCGTTAAGGCTTCTTTCTTTAAACGAAAAGGAGCAGGCGGCTCTATTAGAAGGCAAAATTACCGCAGGTCACGCCCGTGCTTTGCTTTCGGCACCCGAGGATTCGGCGCTCAGAGCGAGTATGCTCTCGGCGGCAATAGGCGGCGCCTCGGTAAGAGAGCTTGAGAAGATGGCAAAATCCGCGGCTTCTCCTAAAAACAAAACAAAACCCGTCAAAGATACTTTCTATGACGAGGTTGCCCTATCGCTTAAAAAATCCTTGCACCGCAAGGTTAACATAAAACCGAAAGAAAACGGCAAGGGCACAATCACACTTGAATTTTATTCAAAGGATGAGCTCGCCGATTTTGCAAGGAAATTAGCCGGCGACGAGGATTAAGCTCTTCGCCGAATTAAAAACAAGGGGATATTATAATTGCTTTGGTTCTTTCTGATTTTTTCAACAGTATGCTGGGGATTTGCGGAGATTTTTTATAAAAAAGGAAATGTCGCCCACGAACCTTATGCACATTTAAAAACAACCGTTTTAGTCGGTTTCTTTTTCGGTATTTATTCGCTGATTATTCTTTTTACGCAGGATGTAAACATAAAATACCTGCCCGTAAACTTTTTAAGATACCTGCCGGTTGCGTCGTGCTACATAGTGTCAATGATGTGTTCGTATTACGGAGTTCGCTATATTGAGGAGTCTATTTCCGACCCGATTGAAAACACATCCTGCGCCGTAGTTCCGATATTCTGTGCAATCTTTCTGCACGAAAAGCTGAATACCCAAACGGTTATAGCGATAGTTTTGGTGGTAATCGGTATTTTGGGCGTCGGTTTCTTTGACTCAAAGGGTAAGGCTGATAGAAAACGCGCCTTCGGCAAAAAACTCGCAATTATTTCGATATCAATGCCGTTTTGCTATATGATTCT
>CACXEV010000032.1 GCA_902766755.1 Oscillospiraceae bacterium
GAATATAGCCGTCTCGGTTTCAACCGATTCCGCACTCGCCGGTACGGTCGATGTAAGCGTCAACACCGTGAACATGGAAAATACCATACACAGTGTAAGCACTAATGACAATAGTCTTTTTGCTTTCATTTGATACACCTCTGTTTAAAATTTTTATAAAAACTAAACAATTGACCAAGTTTATTCTAAACCAACTGTTTGGAAAAGTATATCAAATTTTTGTCCAATTATAACAAATTTTTGCGATTATTCTTTAGAAGTTTTTAACTTTTCGAATATTAATTACACTCACAGTTGTAAGACCGTGATTACGACTTGACAGCTTTTTGAAGTATATGATATAATGCTATATCCCTTGTTACTGACGGAAAAGTGGAAAACCACATGGGAGCCGGGGATATAATATGCCGACCGTCTGGGCACACACTAACTATACAGGTTAGGTGTGCCCTACACTTTTTAAAAGGAGAACGCTTATGAAAATAGGTATAATTATGGGGAGCGACAGTGATATGCCTGTCGTTCAAAAGTCAATGGATATGCTTAAAAATTTAGAAATCCCTTATGAAGTTCACATTTTTTCGGCACATCGAACACCTGACGAAGCAAAGAACTTTGCCGAAAATGCAAGGAAAAACGGATTTGGTGTACTTATTGCCGTGGCAGGTATGGCGGCACACCTTGCAGGTGCCCTTGCCGCAAACACAACCTTGCCGGTAATCGGTATACCCTGTGCTTCAAAGGATTTAGGTGGTATTGACGCGCTTCTTTCAACAGTACAGATGCCGTCAGGCATACCTGTTGCGACGGTGGCTATAAACGGGGGTGCCAACGCTGCTTTACTCGCCGCAGAGATTTTAGCGGTGAATGACAGTGAAGTTGCTGATAAGTTAAATGCAAAACGAGCCGCAGATAAAAAAGCGGTTCTGGAAAAAGACAAAGCACTATTGGAGGTATTGAAATGAGCAAGAAGGAACAGCTTTACGAAGGTAAAGCAAAAAAGGTATTTGCAACCGAAAAAGCAGACGAGGTTATTGTTTCTTATAAGGACGATGCTACCGCGCTTGACGGACTTAAAAAAGGAACGATAAACGGTAAAGGCTCAATAAACAACCGTATGACCAACTTTTTTATGCAGATGCTCGAAAAGCAAGGTGTGCCTACACATTTTGTTGAGGAATTAAACGACAGAGAGACGGTTGTAAAAAAAGTAAGTATAGTTCCTCTTGAGGTTATTATCCGTAATATTTCAGCCGGTTCTTTTGCAAAACGCTACGGCGTTGAGGAAGGAATTGTGTTTAATGATCCTACAATAGAGTTTTCTTACAAAAACGATGATCTGCACGATCCGCTTATAAACTCTTATCACGCGCTGGCTTTAGGTCTTGCAACAAAGGCTGAAATAGAAAGAATAAAGGAGCTCGCCTTCAAGGTAAATGATCTGCTTAAAGCATATTTTTTAAAGCTTAATGTAAAGCTTGTTGACTTCAAGCTTGAATTCGGCAGACTCTCTGACGGCAGAATTGTTTTGGCCGACGAGATATCTCCGGATACTTGCAGATTTTGGGATGCTGAAACTAATGAAAAACTTGATAAGGACCGTTTCCGCAGGGATATGGGCGGAGTTGAAGATGCATACAACGAAATGATGCGCAGGGTTTTTGGAGACTAAGGAGGCAATATGGGCGGTTTTTTTGGTGCAGTAAGTAAATATGATGCTGTCAGAGACGTGTTTTTCGGAACCGATTACCATTCACATCTAGGAACAAGAAGAGCCGGTATGGCGGCATGGAACAAAGAACACGGTTTACAAAGGGATATCCACAGCATAGAAAATTCCCCATTCCGTACGAGGTTTGAGCATGTAACGCAAGAAATGACCGGGTGTTCCGCTATAGGCATAATAAGTGATTATGACCCGCAACCTTTGCTTATAAGATCACGACTCGGTGCGTATGCGATTTGTATGATAGGTATTATAAATAATGCTAAGGAGCTTATAGATACATATATTTCCGGAGGCGGTCATTTTAACGCACAAACAGGCGGAAATATTAATTCCACCGAATTGTTAGCGGCACTTATAAGTCAAAAACCGGATTTTGCCGAAGGTATAAGCTTTGCACAAAGTGTAATCAAAGGCACCGCTTCTATACTGATTTTGACTGATGACGGAACCATAATTGCCGCAAGAGATTTAAAGGGCAGATTACCGGTGCTTATAGGTCGCCGTGAGGACGGTTACTGCGTTTCCTTTGAGAATTTTGCCTACCAAAAACTCGGCTTTTCGGACGAAAAAGAATTAGGTCCCGGTGAAATTGTATCAATTACAAGCGATGAAATAAAGCAACTTAAAGCTCCCGGTAAGGAAATGAGGATATGTTCTTTTCTCTGGAGCTACTATGGATATCCTACATCGCATTATGAGGGCATAAATGTTGAAGTTATGCGCTACCGTAACGGTGCTGCTATGGCGGAAAATGATAAGTTACTGAAAAACAATAAAAATATAGATTATGTTGGCGGTATGCCCGATTCCGGCACTCCGCATGCCATAGGATATTCAAATAAAAGTTGTATCCCTTTTGCGCGCGCATTCATTAAATACACTCCCACATGGAGCCGCAGTTTTATGCCGTCAAAGCAAAACGAGCGCAATAAAATCGCCAAGATGAAGCAAATTCCGGTAATTGAGCTGATAAAAGACAAGCGTTTGCTTTTTGTGGACGATTCGATAGTTCGTGGCACCCAGCTTCGTGAAACAGTGGAATTTCTTTATAATAACGGAGCAAAAGAAGTGCATATGCGCTCGGCATGTCCGCCGATTATGTACGGATGCAAATACCTTAATTTTTCCCGGGCTACAAGCGATATGGACCTGATTGCAAGAAGAGTTATTATGGAGCTTGAGGGTGAAGAAGGATTTAAGTATATAAATGAGTACAGTGACCGGACTACCGAACGAGGGCGCCGCCTACGCGATAAAATTTGTGAAAAATTACACTTAGCTTCTTTGGAGTTTCAATCAATCGAGGGTGTAATAAGTGCGATAGGACTGCCGGCATGTAAATTGTGTACTTATTGTTGGGACGGAAAGGAGTAGTTGAATGAACACTCAATCAAGATCTGATGCTTATGCCGCGGCTGGCGTTGATATAACCGCCGGGTATAAAGCGGTAGAGCTGATGAAAAAACATATTGCAAGAACAACAACCGCAGGGGCTCAAGAGAGTATCGGCGGATTTGGCGGACTTTTTTCGCTTGACCTTACCGGTATTGAAAATCCTGTTTTAGTATCCGGTACTGACGGTGTTGGTACAAAGCTTAAAATTGCATTTCTTATGAACAAGCATGACACTGTTGGTATCGACTGTGTTGCTATGTGCGTAAACGATATTATATGTTGCGGCGCAAAACCGCTTTTCTTCCTTGATTACATTGCTTGCGGCAAAAATGTGCCGGAAAGAATTGCGGATATAGTTAAAGGGGTTTGCGACGGATGCGTAAGTTCCGGAGCGGCACTGATAGGCGGAGAAACCGCCGAAATGCCCGGTTTTTATCCTGAGGACGAATATGATCTTGCCGGGTACTGCACAGGTATAGTTGACAAAAGCAAAGTTATAGATAACAGTTCCATGAGTGAGGGCGATATTGTTATTGCCCTGCCATCATCGGGCGTACATTCAAATGGATTTTCACTTGTCCGTAAAGTTTTTGATATTGAAAGCGCGGATATGAAATCTCCGCTTGACGATCTTGGCGGAAAATCGTTAGGTGACGCATTACTTACACCTACTAAAATTTATGTGAAACCTGTACTTTCTTTACTCAAAGAGGTTAGTGTAAAAGGAATATCGCATATTACCGGTGGCGGTTTTTACGAAAATATACCGCGCAGCATACCTAACGGATTATGCGCTGAAATAAATCGGGATTCTGTTCGTGTTCTTCCGATTTTTAACCTTATTGCTAAAACAGGAAATATATCGGAACGCGATATGTTCAATACATTTAATATGGGCGTTGGAATGAGCATTGTTGTGCCAAAAGAAGATGCCGAAAAAGCTCTTGAAATTTTAAAAGCAAACGGCGAAGACGCCTATATTATCGGCAGAATTATTAAAGGTGAAGAAAAAATCAGTATAATTTGAGGTCTGGTATGAAAGAAAAAAAGGCTAATATTGCCGTACTCGTATCCGGGACGGGCACCAATTTACAAGCAATTATAGATGCACAAAAAAGCGGCGTTATAAAAAGCGGTGAAATTAAGCTGGTAATTTCAAACAAAAAGGATGCCTATGCCATCACCCGTGCACAAGACGCCGGTATAAAAACAACGGTTATAACAAAACAGGAGTACGGCGAAGAGTTTGAAAACCGAATAACAGAAGTTTTAAATGAAAACAGCATTGATCTTATTGTACTGGCGGGATTTATGGTGATTTTAACCCGCCGATTTACTGAGACATTTAAAAACCGCATTATCAATGTTCACCCGTCGCTTATTCCGTCGTTTTGCGGGGAGGGCTTTTACGGACTGCGTGTTCATAAAGCGGCGCTCAGAAAGGGTGTTAAAGTTACCGGGGCAACGGTTCATTTTGTAAACGAAATACCCGACGGCGGCGAGATAATAGAACAAAAAGCTGTAAGGGTTTATCCGGGCGATACCCCTGAAAAGCTTCAAAAAAGGGTTATGCGCCAGGCAGAATGGAAGATACTCCCTAAAGCGGTAGAAACTATTTCAGAAAGGATAATAGATAATGAACATTTATGAAATAAACAGCATAGATAAGCTGATTTGCGGCAATCCCTATGTGGGCCGCGGAATAGTGATCGGTAAAAGTGCAGACGGCAAAAAAGCAGTAAGCGTATATTTTATTATGGGAAGAAGTGCAAACTCACGAAACAGAATCTTTTCTGAAAAGGACGGTGCAGTTTTTACAGAACCGTTTGATGCTTCTAAGGTTGAAGATCCCAGTCTGATTATTTATGCCGCCGTAAGACAGTACAAAAACAATCTTATTGTCACTAACGGCGATCAGACCGATACCATATATGATGGTATTAAAAACGGTCTTTCGTTTACATCGGCACTGAATTCACGAAAATTCGAACCCGATGCGCCCAACTTTACTCCTCGCATCAGCGCTATGATAACCTTTTTAGATGATGATTTTACATACCAAATGAGTATACTGAAATCTATTGACAGCGAAGGCAGTGACTGTGCAAGATATACCTTTTCTTATCCTTCAAAAGCAGGGCTCGGACATTTTATACACACCTATGTGACCGACGGAAATCCTATTCCAACCTTCCAGGGTGAGCCCGAAAGAGTTGAAATCGGAAATGACATTGATGAATTTACAAATACACTTTGGAATTCTCTCGACGCAGACAATAAAATTTCACTTTACGTTCGATACACAGATCTGGCAACAGGAACAATCAACAACCGCCTTATAAACAAAATGAAATAAATCTTCAAGGAGTTAAGAATATGAAAGAGTTTGAACTGAAATACGGATGCAACCCGAACCAAAAGCCATCTAAAATATATATGGAAGACGGCAGTGAGCTACCTATCGAAATTTTAAACGGCAGACCGGGATATATAAATTTTTTGGATGCCTTTAATTCATGGCAGCTTGTAAAGGAGCTGAAAGAAGCTACGGGACTTGCGGCAGTTACCTCTTTTAAACATGTAAGCCCCACTTCCGCCGCAGTTGGTATTCCGCTTCCGGAGAAGCTTAAAAAAGCCTGTTTTGTTGACGATATAGAAGGACTTGATAATTCACCTCTTGCCTGCGCTTATGCCCGTGCAAGAGGTACAGACAGGATGTGTTCATTCGGAGACTGGATTGCTCTTTCCGATATATGCGATGTAACTACGGCAAAGATGATTAAAAGAGAAGTGTCAGACGGAATTATTGCGCCGGGCTTTGAGCCTGAGGCACTCAAGATACTTAAATCTAAACGCAATGGCAACTACAACATTGTAAAAATTGACCCTGATTATGTGCCGGTGCCAAAAGAACACAAGCAGGTTTTCGGCATAACCTTTGAACAGGGCAGAAATAATTTTGAAATAAACAGTGAGTTGTTATCAAATATCGTAACTAATAATAAAGATTTGCCGAAAACAGCCGTAAGAGATTTGATAGTTGCACTGATAACGCTTAAATATACGCAGTCAAACTCTGTTTGCTATGCTGTTGACGGTCAGGCAATCGGAGTGGGAGCCGGACAACAATCGAGAATACATTGCACAAGACTTGCCGGAAGCAAGGCGGATACCTGGTTTTTAAGGCAGGCGGACAAGGTTCTCAATTTACCATTTAAAACCGATATCGGTCGCCCGGATCGCGACAATGTTATTGACGGATATATAAATCAGAACGAGGAGGATGTTTGTGCTGAAGGCAACTGGCAAAAATATTTTACCGAAAGACCGGAACCCTTCAAAAAGGAAGAACAGCGTAAATATCTTGACAGTATCAGCGGAGTATCGTTAGGCTCTGATGCATTTTTCCCGTTTGGCGATAACATTGAGCGCGCACATTTAAGTGGCGTTAAATACATCGCAGAGCCAGGCGGTTCCATCCGTGATGACTCGGTAATAGAGTGTTGCGATAAATACGGTATGACTATGGCATTTACCGGTATGCGGTTATTCCATCATTAATCTGAAGGAGTATATATGAAACTGTTAGTTGTAGGCGGCGGTGGCCGTGAGCATGCAATTATTAAAAAGCTAAAAGAAAACCCGGAAGTTACCGAGATTTTTGCTCTGCCCGGAAACGGCGGTATAAAAGAAGATGCTATCTGCGTTAATATCGGCGCTAAAGATATTGACGGTATAGTAAACTTCGCAAAGGAAAACAAAATAGACTATGTAGTAGTAGCTCCGGATGATCCGCTGGTGCTGGGTTTAGTAGACGCATTGGAGAAAATAGGTATACCATGTTTCGGCCCCGAAAAAAAGGCGGCAATAATTGAAGGAAGCAAGGTTTTTGCCAAAGAACTTATGAAAAAATACGGCATACCGACTGCCCGATATGAAACATTTTCGGATATGGATGCGGCGCTTTCTTATCTTGAAACAGCCCCAATAC
This sequence comes from Oscillospiraceae bacterium, assembly GCA_902766755.1. Lineage (GTDB taxonomy): Bacteria > Bacillota > Clostridia > Oscillospirales > Acutalibacteraceae > UBA737. Next base: position 7,116 of record CACXEV010000032.1, read on the forward strand.
CGACCGTTATAAAAGCGGACGGTTTAGCTCTAGGAAAAGGCGTTATAATCGCGGGCACGCGTGATGAAGCTAAAGACGCGGTTATATCTATGATGAAGGATAAAAAATTCGGCGATAGCGGAAGCCGGGTGGTTATAGAAGAGTTTTTGGAGGGTCCTGAAGTATCCGTACTTTCTTTTACTGACGGTAAAACGGTTGTGCCTATGATTTCCTCTATGGACCATAAACGCGCCCTTGACGGCGATATGGGACTTAACACCGGCGGTATGGGAACTATAGCCCCTAATCCATATTATAATGAAAAAACGGCAAAACAGTGTATGGAGGAAATATTTATTCCTACAATAAAAGCTATGGCGAAAGAAAACAGACCTTTTAAAGGATGTCTGTATTTCGGGCTGATGTTAACAAAGGACGGGCCGAAGGTAATTGAATATAACTGTCGTTTCGGCGATCCGGAAGCTCAGGTTGTTCTCCCCCTACTAAAAACGGATCTTTTCTCGATTATGAGAGCGGTGACCGATGAGCGTCTTGACAGTATAAATATTCAATTCTCGGATAACTACGCCGCTTGTGTTATTATGGCTTCAAACGGTTATCCGGCTTCTTATCAAAAAGGTTATGAAATACAAATACCGGAAGAGACAAAGCAGTATGTATATGTTGCCGGTGCAAAAGAAACAGACGGAAAGCTTTTGACAGACGGCGGCAGAGTACTCGGAGTGACCGCCACAGGAAATACACTTAAAGAGGCTATCAATTTAGCGTACGATAGGGTTTGCTTGATAAAATTCAAAGATGCCTTTTACCGTCGGGATATAGGCGCCAGAGCGCTGGCGGCAAACAAAACGGAGGACTGAAAATGGTATACCGCGTTTTCGTAGAAAAGAAAAAAGAATTAGCTTATGAAGCAAAGGCTCTGTTTAATGATGCTAAAAGTCTGCTTAATATTGAAGCTTTGCAGGATGTAAGAATTTTAAATCGTTACGATGCAGAAAACATTTCGGAGGATTTGTTTGATTATGCCGTTAAAACCGTATTTTCCGAGCCTCAATTAGATATTGCCACAGAAAAGGCGGATTTGTCGGGCGCTAATGTATTTGCCGTAGAGTATCTGCCCGGTCAGTTCGATCAGCGCGCCGATTCTGCAGCACAATGCATCCAGATAATATCAAAATCCGAAAGACCGCTTATTCGCTCAGCAAAGGTTTATGCGCTTTACGGAGAGCTCTCATACGATCAAGTCAATGAGATTAAAAAATATGTCATAAACCCGGTTGAAGCCCGTGAAGCATCACTTGAAAAGCCGGATACACTTAAGGTAAATTATGATATACCCACAAATGTAGAATCTCTTACCGGCTTTTTAAAACTTGACAGGGGCGAACTCGAAAACTTTGTAGAAAAATACGGCCTTGCTATGGATGCCGATGATATAGCATTTTGTCAGGATTATTTTAAATCAGAAAACCGTGAGCCGACTATTACTGAAATAAAGATGATTGATACATATTGGTCGGACCATTGCAGACATACTACATTCCTTACTAATATTGACAGTGTTTCGTTTGAAGATCCTCTTATTCAAAAGGTCTATGAAGAATATATAGAGGTTCGCAAAGAGCTTGGCAGGAATAAACCCATCTGTCTTATGGATATTGCCACCATTGCAGTTAAATATCTCCGTAAAAACGGTAAACTCGACAAACTTGACGAATCGGAAGAAATAAACGCCTGCACAGTCAAAATAAACGTTGATGTTGACGGGAAAAGTGAGCCGTGGCTTTTGCTTTTTAAAAATGAAACTCATAATCATCCTACAGAAATAGAACCTTTTGGCGGTGCGGCAACCTGTATCGGCGGCGCTATAAGGGATCCTCTGTCCGGTCGTGCATACGTTTACGGTGCTATGAGAGTCACAGGGGCTGCTGATCCTACGGTTCCGGTATCCGAAACCATACCAGGTAAACTTCCCCAGCGCAAGCTTGTCACCACAGCGGCTGCCGGGTACTCTTCTTATGGTAATCAGATTGGTCTTGCAACCGGCATTGTAGATGAAATTTATCATCCGGGATATGCCGCAAAGCGTATGGAAATCGGCGCGGTTGTAGCGGCGGCTCCTCAGGAAAATGTTCGCCGCGAAGTACCGCAACCAGGCGATATTGTCATATTACTCGGCGGTTCTACCGGACGGGACGGTATAGGCGGTGCAACCGGTTCTTCGAAAGCGCACAACGCTCACTCGGTTGAAACCTGCGGTGCTGAAGTTCAAAAGGGCAATGCCCCCGAAGAGCGGAAGCTCCAACGACTTTTCCGTAATAAAAACGCCTGCCGTATGATAAAACGCTGTAACGATTTTGGTGCGGGCGGTGTATCTGTAGCCATAGGCGAGCTGGCGGACGGTCTTATCATAGATCTTAACGCAGTGCCTAAAAAATATGAAGGACTTGACGGCACCGAGCTTGCAATAAGCGAATCGCAGGAGCGTATGGCGGTTGTTGTCGAAAAGGGCGATGTTGATGCCTTTTTAGCTCTCGCAAAATCCGAAAATCTACAGGCTTGCCCTGTTGCTACAGTAACAGAAGAGCCGCGGCTTACAATGTTGTGGAACGGCAAAAAAATTGTAGATATAAGCCGTAAATTTTTAAATTCAAATGGAGCCGAAAAACATATTGATATCTGCGTTTTAAAACCGGATATTCAGAAAAAAATTGTAAACGGTTCTTTTACAGAAAACTATAAAAATCTTGCCGGAGATCTTAATATTTGCTCAAAGCGCGGTCTCTCAGAGCGATTTGACTCTACTATCGGAGCCGGCACGGTTCTTATGCCCTTTGGCGGTAAAAAGCAACTGACGCCCATCCAAGCGATGGTTCAAAAGATCTCGGTCGAAAAGAAGCATACAGATAACTGCTCTGTTATGTCTTACGGATATAATCCGTTTATAACCGAACAAAGTCCTTACCACGGCGCCTACCTCGCCGTTATTGAATCAGTCTGCAAACTCATTGCTACCGGAGCGGAATTTAAAGATGTGTATCTTACTTTCCAAGAGTATTTTGAAAAGCCCGGCAATGATCGAAAACGCTGGGGCAAGCCGCTGGCGGCTCTTCTCGGTGCTTTTAAGGCGCAAATGGAGCTTGGTATCGGTGCTATAGGCGGCAAGGATTCAATGAGCGGTACTTTTGAAAATCTTGATGTCCCCCCTACCTTAGTCTCTTTTGCTGTGACCGATGAAAAAATAAAGAATATTGTTTCAAATGATTTTAAATCGTCCGGAAATAAGGTTATAATGCTAACTCCGCAAATTGACGAGAGCGGATTACCTGAAACCGAGTCGTTATGTGAAATATTTAAAAAAGTTACTTCCCTTCTGCGTGAGGGAAAAGCTGTTTCCTGCTATACTCCCGGTTTAGGCGGTATAGCCGAAGCCGTAATGAAAATGTCGTTCGGAAACGGTTTTGGTTTCCGTTTTAACGATGAAATCACGCTCGGAGATATTTTCGGTTATTCTTACGGCTCTTTCCTGCTTGAGGTAACTGATGATATAAAAGGTCAGGAAATAGGCGTTATAACCGACGATAAACGCTTTACCTTCCATACAGAGAGTATACCGGCGGAAAATCTTTTAAAAATCTATGAAGATAGACTCGAATCGGTTTACAGCTGCAATATAAAAACCGAAAGCAAAGATCCACAAACCTTATCTTACAAGGTTGAAAAATGGAGTTCTCCTGCCATAAAGGTTGCCAAACCAACTGTTCTGATCCCTGTTTTCCCCGGCACAAATTGCGAATATGACAGCTGGAAAGCGGTATCGGATGCCGGAGCCGTACCGCAGATTATGGTAATAAATAATCTCACTTCTTCCGGTATAGCAGAGTCTGTAAATCAGTTTGCAACCGCCCTTAAATCAGCACAGATAGTATTTATCCCCGGCGGATTTTCAGGCGGCGACGAACCTGACGGCAGCGGCAAATTCATAACCGCGTTTTTCCGCAATGCAGAGATTAAAGAAGGTGTTAAATGCCTTCTTGACGACCGGGACGGACTGATGCTCGGCATCTGCAACGGTTTCCAGGCACTTATCAAGTTAGGACTTGTACCTTACGGAAAAATAGTTGATACAGATGAAAATTCACCCACGCTAACATTTAATACCATTGCCCGCCATCAGTCAAAGATAGTGCGTACGCGTATAGCATCTAATAAATCGCCATGGCTTAGCCTTATGAATGTGGGTGATGTTGTAAATGTTCCTATTTCCCACGGCGAAGGCAGGTTTTATGCAAGCGAAGAGCTTATAAAACAACTTGCCGAGAACGGTCAGATAGCAACTCAGTATGTAAATTTTGAAGGCACGGCATCATCAGATATACATTATAATCCTAACGGTTCTATGTATGCTATAGAGGGTATAACATCACCTGACGGACGCGTTTTAGGAAAAATGGGACACAGCGAACGTATAGGCGCGGGACTTTATAAAAATGTGCCCGGCAATTACGATATTAAACTCTTTAAATCAGCGGTTAAATATTTTAAATAAATTAAAGTATCATAAGAAGGCGAGAGATTGATAATACATCAATCCCTCGCCTTTTTAAGCTTTTACTTTTCCGTTATTTTAAGCAATTAACCCCATAATATCAGAATGATAATCAGTGGGTTTTTCTTCATAAGATTATGCCGAAAACTCTTTATCCGAAAAACCATCGTACAGTATTTCAAATGACTTAAAACTTTATATCATAATCATCTAAAAAGCTGTATTTTTTACCCTTTGTTTTATAAGCCAACACCGTATCTATATTAACATTCTGCAGGCTGCCGAAAATACATTTTTCAACATCAGGATGCTTTTTCTTTAGTTCTGCTATAAGCATTTTTATTTCTTTTCTCTTTGAAAGATCTTCATCTATCTCGCTTTTTTCTGTAAATCGGCAGGCACAACGCAGAAATTTAAGACCGTTTGTATCGCGCCAGGATATTATGTCCGCTTCCCTAACAAAATAAAGCGGACGGATAAGCTCCATACCGGCAAAATTCGTGCTGTGAAGCTTAGGCAGCATCCCCTGCACCTGAGCGCCATAAAGAATTCCCATAAGTGTGGTTTCTATAACATCGTCAAAATGATGTCCGAGCGCTATTTTATTACATCCGATGTCACGCGCGAAGCTGTAAAGGTAACCCCTTCTCATTCTGGCGCAAAGATAACAAGGCGACTTTGGTATCTCGTGTACTGCCGCAAAAATATTGCTCTGGAATATCTCTATAGGTATATCAAGTTTTTTTGCGTTTTCTTCGATAAGAGCCCTGTTTTCAGGTGCGTATCCCGGGTCCATAACTATATATTTTACCTCAAAAGGCACATCGGAATACTTTTTAAGCTCCTTAAAAAGTATTGCGGTAAGCCATGAATCCTTGCCGCCAGAAATACATACCGCAACACGGTCACCCTCATTTACAAGGCTGTAGACTTTCAGCGCTTTATTAAATTTTGCGGTAATCGGGCGGCGATACTTTTTTTGCAGACTGCCCCTGACCTTTTCATAAAATTCGTTATCACTCAAAACAATTCTCCTGACAAAAGACATAAGCCGGTACAATGACCGACTTATATTTTATATCAACATATCTTTATTTTCAATAAAAATTTACAGATACTCTTTTACCGCTTTCCTTACAACTGATGTGAACCAGCAATAAAGCGCCTCGCCGAGCTCTTGAAAAATCGGGTCACCGTCATGCAGGCAAAGCATTGCAAAGGTCTGTCCCATTCTACGCTCTATATCAGAACCGCGGCGAAAAGCCAGATAGTAGAACGAAAAAGCGCCCATATCGGATGATGTTTTATAAATCTCATCACTTGATTTTTTTATGGTATCAAGAAAACTCTTCTGCGCTATACCGATAAGCGTATCGTTCCCTATATACTGTTCAAAACCTACCGAGGCGGAGAAGGACAACAAAAGCCTTCTCTGCATAAGAAGATTATAATCAGAATACTCATCATCCTGCGGATTGGAAGCATCCTTTAAAAACTGCCGGGCTACTGCAACGCCGACTTTTTTTGCCGCGTTTCTTTGCTCCTTTGTGACAACATTATCTTCTTTGCCCGTAGAACTGTCAACGGCATTTTCCGCATTTTTCTGTCCGTATATTTTAATATCGCCGTCATTTTCAATAGACATAACGGTTTCCCTCCTTTACCGTTTCTTATTATGTATAAATTTTATGGTAGAAAACACCGTAAAATTTATTTTTCTCTGAATTTATTACTTCTAACCGGATGGCGGAGTTTTCTGAGTGCTTTTGCCTCTATCTGGCGTATACGCTCACGGGTTACATTAAACTCCATACCTACCTCTTCAAGGGTATGACAACGCCCGTCTTTCAATCCGAAACGGAGGCGTATTACCGCTTCCTCACGGGGAGTCAATGTGTGAAGGACACTGTCAATATCCTCATTTGTAATAGTCTTAAGCGCAGCCTCATCGGGAGCTAACGCTTCCTCGTCCTTTATAAAATCCATAAGCCTGGAATCTTCTTCCGGACCTATAGGCGTTTCCATAGAAACCGGCTCTTGCGCTACGCGCATTATTTCGCGTACGCGCTCAACCGGAAGTCCCATTTTCTCGGCTATTACTTCCTCGCTCGGCTCATAACCGTTCTCATGAAGCAGCTGGCTTTGTATCTTCTTTAATCGATTTATCGTTTCTACCATATGAACAGGGATACGGATAGTTCTCGCCTGATCTGCAATAGCTCTGGTTATCGCCTGCCTTATCCACCATGTAGCATATGTTGAAAACTTAAAGCCCTTTGTATAATCAAACTTGTCCACCGCTTTAATAAGGCCTACATTTCCCTCCTGTATGAGATCAAGGAAATACATACCTCTGCCGACATACTTTTTAGCTATGCTGACAACGAGTCTCAAATTAGCCTCGGTAAGGCGCTGTTTTGCAACTTCATCGCCCTGTGCAATCTTTACCGCGAGCGCAATTTCTTCCTCTGAAGATAAGAGCGGCACCCTGCCTATTTCACGCAAATAAACCTTTACCGGGTCATCAAGCGATATGCTGTCAAGAGTAATATCATCGGTAAGATTTTCAATATCAACTTCTTCGAGCTTTAAATCCTCTTCGCTGGGCTCATCATCGAAATCAAGGACAGTAGGCTCTGTAAACAGTTCTTCAAGGTCATCAGGCGCATTTTCGATATCGTCTATAGTTTCCTTTTTATCCTCATCGTCCTCAATTTCGTTTATCGGAGCATTTTGCTCTTCTATCAAAGATTTATCCTTTTTAGCTTCACTCATTTTATTTACCCCTTTTTTTATTTTCTATAACCTTTCTTAAATTTTCAGCCCATTCGTCAACATCCATACTTTTAATATCAGAAGAACTTTTTTTGCTTCTCTGGTCTAATATTACCGAAATACTGTCTTTTAATACCGTAAACGGATTATCTCTTGCTCTGTCACTGTTGATAATCGACACCAGATATCCCATTTGACTATCGGTAAGTATACCCGAAAAAGCCGTTATATCAAGCGCCTCGCCTTGTGATAAAACATTGCATATTTTCTCATAAATACGAGAATTTAAAGCTGTTACCATCTGGTCAGGTTTTAATCTATTGTAGGCTTCCTCAAAATAGTCCGGATGAGAGAAAAGAACGGATATGACGCACTCTTCCGCCGCGGCGGCTGAGGGATTAAGCCTTTTTTCGGGATTAGGCGCATTTGTATCAAATTTCGGGCGCATTATATTGCCTATAGCCTTTTTTCTATCCTTTCTTAAATTCGACTTTCGTATCTGATCAACTCGTAAGCTAAGCGCGTTACGCGATACATCATATTTTCTTGAAAGTCTGCCTATGTAAACATCGCGCTCAACAGCATCCGCGGACTCGGCAATTATTTCGGCGGCACGGGAAATATATTTAACCTTGCCGTCATCACTGTTTACATCAATATCACCTACTGCGGCAAGAAGCTTATACTCGATTTCGTTCACCGCACCCTCAAGCACTGCGCCAAAACGCGCCGCCCCGTGTTTTTTAATAAACTCATCGGGGTCCTTACCGTCAGGCACCGATACAACACGAACCTTAAGACCTGTATTTTTCAGTATTTCTCCCGCTCTTGCGGCGGCTTTTATACCTGCCGCATCGGCATCAAGTGTTAAAATAATCTCTTTTGTGTAACGGCTGAGCAATTTTGCCTGCTCGTTGGTAAAAGATGTTCCGAGTGCTGCTACGGCATTGCGGAAACCTGCTTGATGAAGGGATATAACATCCATATTTCCCTCTACTAAAATAATGCTTTCAGCACAGTGGCTTTTGGCAAAGTTCATACCGAAAAGGTTTTCGCTCTTTTTATAAACTGGCGTATCGGATGTGTTTACATATTTGCCGCCTGAAGTATCTCCCGGCATTGCTCTGCCGCTGAATGCTATAACCCTGCCTCTTATATCTATTATAGGAAACATCACCCGTTTCCTGAAACGGTCATAATAACTCCCTTTTTGACTTTTACCTACCACATTTGCCGCAAGCATATCAGAGAATGAAAACCCTTTATTTTTAAGATGACTGACAAGGCTGTCCCAACTGTCCGGCGCCGCGCCTAAACCAAAATGCTTTATAGTAGACAACTTAAGCCCTCGGTCAGTCAGGTAGTTAAGCGCCCATTTGCCGCTATCCGACATTAAATATTCGTGAAAAAACCTTGCGGTTTCCCGGTTTATCTCATAAATTCTTTCTTTCAGCTTGCTTAAAGAGTTATCAAAATTCTCTTCTTGAACAGAAACACCCGAACGCTCGGCAAGAAGCCGCACCGCATCTATATAATCAAGGTTTTCTATCAGCTTTACAAATGTAAAGACATCACCGCCTGCGCCGCAACCGAAGCAGTAAAAAGAACCACTTTCCGGGTATACGGTGAACGAGGGGGTTTTTTCATTATGGAACGGGCAAAGGCCTATAAGGTTTTTGCCCCGGCGCTTTAGTGAAACATAAGATGAAATTACCGATTCAATATCATTGCGATATTTTATCTCATTTATTGTTGATTCGCTTATTGCCATAAAATCCCCCCCTTTTTTATCATTTCTATTCTTTATAATCAGATCATCCAGGATTTAGGTATGTAAATATTTTCAAAGGTTGTTACCGCAAAATGATCCGTCATCCCGGCAATATAATCCGCCGCGGCACGAGAAACACCGTCTTTCTCAAGTATTACCCTGTATTCACCCGAAAAAGTTTCGGGATGTTTAATCAAATAATTGTAAATGCCCTCCACAATACCTTCAACCTTTGATTCTTCCCGCTTTGCCACCGAATTTGTATAAACCGTGTCAAATAAAAATTTATGCATGGTATCAAAGTGCTTTTGGGTTTCGCTATCCATTTTAATATCCGCGCCCTCGCTTGAATCTACAATGGATTTTACAAGTGTGTTTATCCTTTGGCTTTTCTTATTTCCGAGGTATGATACGGCGCTTTTCGGCAGATCATTTTCTGTGATAACACCTGCACTTATTGCATCGTCTATATCATGATTTATATAGGCTATTCTATCGCTGAAACGAACTATTTTACCCTCCGGTGTATATGGCCAGTCACCTCTTGTATGATTTAAAATACCGTCAAGCACCTCAGCGGTAAGATTAAGCCCTTTGCCGCCTTTTTCTATAACGCTGCACACCCTTACTCCCTGCTCAAAATGGGTAAATCCGCCTTCAACCATATTGCTGAGCGCGCGCTCGCCCGCATGCCCGAAAGGGGTATGTCCGAGATCGTGCGCTAAGGCTATCGCCTCGGTTAAATCCTCATTTACCCTCAGCGCCCTTGCTATAGTTCGCGCAATTTGCGAAACCTCGAGTGTGTGGGTGAGTCTGGTACGGTAATGGTCTGACTCCGGGGATAAAAACACCTGTGTTTTATGTTTTAAGCGACGGAAGGATTTGCAATGAATAATCCTGTCCCGGTCACGCTGAAAATCGGTACGAAGCTCGCACTTTTCTTCATACTTTGCCCTGCCTTTTGTATCGGTACTGAAAGTAGCATAAGGCGAAAGAATTAATTTCTCATTCTTTTCGGAAATCTCACGAGCGTTCACAATATCCCCCCATAATAGTGCCTATATTAATATTATTTGCTAAAAAGGTAAAAGTTCCTCTTTTATTTTAAACTTTTTCCAAAATTTTTGCTTTCTCTTCAAATTTCGGCACAACAACCGAGGAAAAGGTATCGCTTATTTTACTTATAAATGCATCGCTTATATTTTCACTGATAACAAACTCAATTTCCACTTTATCAAGATAATCGGTTTTTTTTATATCGGCATTAAACTCTCTTAGAATAAAAATCAACTTGTCATAATCACAGTAATTAACGCTCACTGAAAACCTTTTCCCCACAATGGTTCTTGCTTTTTCCGCATTTTCTACTGCAGACAAAGAGGCGGCCGTATACGCGCGTACAAGTCCGCCGGTGCCGAGCAGTGTTCCGCCAAAATATCTTACAACTACTATAACAGCATTTTTTATGCCGCTCGACTCCAAAACTTCAAGAACAGGTTTGCCGGCTGTACCGTGAGGCTCACCGTCATCAGAAAAGCGAGCTGTACCATCAGATAAAATAAACGCATATACAATATGCCTTGCATCCCAATACTTTTTTCGCTTTTCGGCAATCAGGTCTGCCGCCTCGCTTTCACTATTGCAAGGCATAATAAAACCTAAAAATTTAGAATGTTTTTCGCTGTATTCTCCTTTTCCTTCAGAAATTACCGCTATATGCTCCACCGGCTCACCTCCTACAATTTTATAATAACAAAAAACCGCAACTGCAAAACACAGTCGCGGAATTCGGGTAAAAATTATTTCTCTTCAATACCGAAACGCTTTTTAAATCTGTCAACACGACCGCCGGTATCAACCAACTTTTGCTTACCTGTAAAAAACGGATGACATTTAGAACAAATATCCAAACGAATATCCTTCTTTGTAGAGCGCGTCTCAAATTCGGCACCGCAAGCGCATTTAATAGTTACCTTTTCATACTGCGGATGTATACCTTCTTTCATCCTGCGTCACCCCTTTCAAGCAATGTAACATTGTGATATTATCACAGTTTGCAACAAAAATCAAGTGAAATTTTTATTTTTTTGAAAATTTATGCCGTATTTTTTCATAAATCTCTGCTGTTTTGAATTTTAGTTTGTATTTTGCGGCGCTTTTTGCAACCCCTGCACTATCCTTTGAAACCGACTTTTGGAGTGAGTCTTTTTGAGCGGCAGGCAGACAAACACCCGGGAAAACCACACACCACCAGTTATGTCCTTCGGCTTTACCTATTCTCACGGTGAGTGAGTTATAAACACCGGCGGGAAGAGTAAAATCCTCATAAACTCTGTTGTCAAAATAATTTTCCTCAATTGAAGCGTTAACTTTATAATTATATCCGCTCGCATTTATAGTTTCCTGCGCTGCCGCAGTAATTTTACCGATATTTGATTTTGCTATACATATTGCATCCTCAAGACTATCAGACTCAGAAAAATACCCCGATGTAACCTCTAAAATTCTATCTCTTACCTTTAGCTTCAGCTGTTGGTCGGCTTCGCTATCGGAGTTAGCAAGAATATGAAGCCTTAAAACACCGTGGCGCAGTTCATCACAACGGGCATCAAATCTCGAAAAGCTTAACATAACGGCACAAATCAGTCCGAAGAGTATACCTTTTTCTATGTTTTTTCTAATTTCCTTTTTCATAAAAATTCTCCTGTCAATCAGTGTGATTTGATTATTGACAGGAGATGATTTTTTTATTCCATATTATAGCCGCTGTTTACAAACGGTACAGCAAAAGGCATAAAACCGGATTTTTTCAGATTGTCTGCCGCAAATAGTGCAGATGTTTTATCCGGAAATACCGCAAAATGAGACGGTCCGCTTCCGGAAAGTGATGCTCCTAAAGGATTTTGCTTTCTTAAAACGGAAATCAGGTTTTCGTCCGCCGCGACCTGTGCGAAGGCATTGCCCATTGAGCTGAAAGCCCCGGCATAATCGCAACTTCCGATACATCTTATAAACTCCGCCGTAAAGGCAGATGATGCTCCGATATCATCAAGCCGGCGGTACATATCGGCTGTAGACTTTTTTTCCCCCTCTTTTACTATAACAACCCAAAAGCCTTCGATACCGGTAAGCCTCTTTACCTCTTCACCTATACCGCCTATTCTTGATGTGCCGCCGGTAAGGCAAAAGGGTACATCCGCACCGCAACGCAGAGCCAGTTTATTAAGCCTGTCCGCATTAAGGTTTGTTTCATAAATTTTATCAAGCGCGGTTATTACCGCCGCCGCATCGGCAGACCCGCCGCCGAGACCGGATAAAAACGGTATATTTTTATGGATTTTAATGCTTACACCGGATACTATTCCCGTTTCATTAAAAAACTCGTTTGCCGCGATGAATGCAGTGTTGTTTTGCTGTTTTACCCCGTCACATTTAACCGATATTTCATCATCTTTTTTAATTTCCAAAGTATCAAAAAGTCCTACAGACTGAAAAACGGAATCTAAAATGTGATATCCGTCCTGACGCCTGCCGATAATGTCAAGCGTAAGATTTATTTTCGCGTATGCTTTTATTATCACTCTTTTCACCGCCCTTGATATTCAGAATAAGTACCGAAGATAACACCAAAACTATTCCAATTATTCCGAAAAGCGTTAATTTTTCTCCGTAAAAAATGCCTATAACAGTAGCCGCAACAGGCTCTACAGTAGCAATAATCGGAGCAGTTGAAGCGCTTACAAATTTAAGACCGTAAGTATATAAAACATACGGTAAAACCGTATTGAAAACCGCCATCAAAAATCCCCAGAACCATACGCCGGGATCAAAACTCAGTTGCGAAGTTTGACCGCCCGCGGCAGTAATCAAAAACGAACCTGAAAGAGCAAAAACAAATGTGTAAAATATTATAGTTACCGTATCGTATCCGCGCGCAATCAATCTGTTGCCGAATATGGTATAAAGAGCATAGCCGAGCCCCGTAAAAAGTCCGTAAATAATTGCTGATGCCGATAATTTTACGGTTGAACCAAATACCCCTGTGACAAAAGCGCATCCGATGAAAGCAATACATAGTGCCGCGATTTTTTTAACATTAAGCTTTTCACCTAAAAACAGCACAGATATTATCATAACGAATATAGGCGCTGTATATAGAAGTATTGCCGCTACAGAGAGGGTTGAACGGGCCATAGTCTCGTAATAGCAAAAATTAAACATTACTATGCTTAGTGTTCCGTTTGCTATAAAAAGATAAATATCGCGTAAACGGATTTTAAACCCTTTGGTATTTTTAAACAGTTGTAAAATTCCCATAATAAGCACTGTAAAAAAACAGCGAAAAACAACCATTGGCATAGAACCGATACGGTATGCTTCAAGGTGCTTTACAAATATGCCTGCGGCACCCCACATAACCGCAGCGACAAAAATCAATAATGAGCCTTTTCTTGCCAAAAAAACATCTCCCAGAGCAATAGATTTATAATAATTCTATTCATCTTTTATTTACTTGTCAAGAAGCATATCAAAAAACGCCAATTTGGTTATTGTAAATTAATATACTTTGTGTTAAAATATAGAAAATATATTAAAAGGGGAATTATGCCTTGTCTTTTCCTTTGGATAACATAAGAAATTTTTGCATAGTAGCTCATATAGACCACGGTAAGTCAACACTTGCAGACAGGCTTTTAGAGCTTACAAGTTCGGTATCCGCCAGGGATATGGAAAATCAGATACTTGACAGTATGGACCTTGAACGCGAACGCGGCATCACCATAAAAGCCCACGCTGTAACCCTTTACTATAAAGCGGATGACGGTAAAGAATACGAGCTTAATCTCATTGATACTCCGGGACATGTGGATTTTAACTATGAGGTTTCCCGTTCGCTTGCCGCTTGTGAAGGCGCGATACTGATAGTTGATGCTTCTCAGGGCGTTGAAGCACAAACGCTCGCCAACACATATCTTGCGGCGGATCACGGTCTTGAAATATTACCGGTAATAAACAAAATAGATCTTCCGAGCGCCGACCCCGAAAGGGTAAAATCCGAGATTGAGGACATTATAGGTATCCCTGCAAACGAAGCACCGCTCATTTCAGCCAAAACCGGTCAAAACACAAAAGATGTTCTTGAAATGATAGTGAAAAACGTGCCGGCTCCTAAAGGCGACCGCGAAGCTCCCCTCAAAGCGTTGATATTTGATTCTTACTACGATGCTTACAAGGGCGCTATTGTTTATTTCCGCGTTGTAAGCGGCAGTATAAAATCAGGAGATAAAATCCGTATGATGGCCACAGGCGCCGAGTTTGAGGTTGTAGAGCTCGGGCGCAAAAGCGCCACCGCTATGATACCCTGTGATGTACTGGAAGCTGGCGAGGTAGGCTATCTTGCCGCTTCAATAAAAACGGTAAGTGAAGCGCGCGTAGGCGATACGGTAACATCGGCAGATGCCCCGGCAGACGAGCCTCTTGAGGGGTACAGAAGCGTTAAACCGGTGGTTTTCTGCGGTATATACCCGGCGGACGGCGCAAAGTACCCGGACCTTCGCGAGGCACTTGAAAAACTGCAATTAAATGACGCTTCCCTGCTTTACGAGCCTGAAACATCCCAGGCTTTAGGCTTTGGTTTCCGTTGCGGATTTTTAGGGCTTCTTCATATGGAAATAATTGAGGAGCGTTTAGAGCGCGAGTATAATCTCGATATAATCACAACCGCTCCGAGCGTGCAGTATGAATTCCGCCTTACAAACGGACAAACAATTATGGTAGATAACCCTACAAACTACCCCGATCCGGCTACAATTTCAGAAGCTCTTGAGCCGGTTTCGAATGTGAACATTTACGCGCCGAACGATTATGTGGGTACGATAATGCAGCTGTGTGAGGACAGAAGAGGAACATATATGGATATGAAATACATCGGAGACAGGGTTGATATTCATTATGTTATGCCGACAGGTGAGATAGTTTATGACTTCTTTGACGCTTTAAAATCCCGCACAAAAGGTTATGCGAGTTACGATTATGAGCCGGCAGGCTATCAGAAATCAACACTTGTAAAGCTCGATGTGATGTTAGCAGGTGAAACGGTAGACGCCCTTTCGTTTATAGTTCACACTTCAAATTCTTATGCGAGAGCCAGAAAAATTGCCGAAAGACTTAAAGAGTTTATCCCAAGGCAACTTTTTGAGGTGCCGGTTCAGGTTGCGGTGGGCGGCAAAATTATAGCGAGAGAAACAGTTAAGGCATACAGAAAAGATGTTCTTGCAAAATGCTACGGCGGCGATATATCAAGGAAAAAGAAGCTTCTTGAAAAACAAAAAGAAGGTAAAAAGAAAATGCGAAAGCTCGGTAGTGTAGAGGTGCCTAAGGATGCCTTTATGGCGGTTTTAAAGCTTGACGAATAAGGAGAAAACAATGAGTAGTAAAAGACAAGAGGCACTAAAGAAAAGAAGGCTATTCCTCGCCGTATGCACTTTTGTGTTGATTCTGGCAGTTGCGATCATAGCGCTCGTGGTTACGACAATTGTAAAATCTGTTGGTGACAAAAGCAATAAAAGCGAAGCCAACTCTTTAACATCATCAAAAACCGAAAGCTCCATTACAGCTTCAAATGCCGATAAAAGCAGCCCTGAAATGGTTAAGAGAGGCGAATACACATTAAATGCCGATTACAGCCGCCTTTTACTTGTAAATGCCGAATATCCCCTGCCGGAAAACTATAACTACGGCTGGAACCTAACAAGGATAGACGAAAAATACCATAACGGTCAGCTTGACCAGATCGATAAGGGCATTTGGCCTTATATGCGCGCAATGGTTGAGGCGGCGTGGAAGGACGGTATAGACCTTAAGGTTTGGTCGCCTTACCGTTCGTATGCTACGCAAAAGATGTTGTTTGAAAACAGGGTGAAAAAAGAGGGCGGCGATGAAGCAAAGGCGGCAACCGCCGTGGCGCGCCCCGGAACCAGCGAACACAACACAGGTCTTTGCGCCGATTTTAATATGGCTTCAAGCGAATTTGAAAATACTCCGATGTTTAAATGGATGTGCGAAAATGCCCAAGACTACGGCTTTATACTGCGCTACCCTAAAGATCGCACGGATATAACCGGAGTTATGTATGAATCGTGGCACTGGCGGTTTGTCGGTATAAACTGTGCTAAAGAGATAAATAATCTAAATGTCACACTTGAAGAATATATTAAGCTTAAAGGGCTTGATCCGCAAGGCGGATTATATGATGATACATCAGCCGATACAAACAATTAGTATTTTTAGGAGGTCTCGGTTTTGGATTTTAAACAATTTTTCAGTCAATTAAACGGCAAAAAAATAGCTATGTGCGGAATAGGAATAAGTAATACTCCGCTTATTCTGAGCTTTTTGAAGCAGGGAGCCAGAGTATTTGCTTGCGACAGAAGAGAACGGTTACAGGTAGGCGAGCTTGCTGACAGGCTCGAAGCCGCGGGTGCTGAGCTAAGGCTCGGTGAAGGTTATCTTGATAATCTCGAAGTCGATATAATATTCCGCACACCCGGTATGAATTTTCACCTTGAAGAGTTAGAACGCGCAAGAAAGCGCGGTATAGCGGTAACAAGTGAAATGGAAGTGTTTTTCGACCTTTGCCCTGCTACGATTTTCGCAATTACCGGGTCGGACGGTAAAACAACCACTACAACCCTTATTGCCAAAATGCTTGAGGCGGAGGGTAAAACGGTGCATATCGGCGGCAATATCGGAAATCCCCTTTTGCCCGAAATAGAGAATATAAAACCCGATGATTTTGTAGTTGTGGAGCTTTCATCATTTCAGCTTATATCTATGCGAAAGAGTCCCGATGTGGCGGTTGTCACAAATGTATCGCCTAATCATCTGGATGTTCATAAGGATATGGATGAATATGTGGAGGCAAAGAAAAATATACTTCTGCACCAAAACGCCTTTTCACGCACGGTGCTCAACCGTGATGATGAAATAACAGAGGGCTTCAGAAAAGATGTAAGAGGTCAGAGCTTAGGCTTTAGTATGAAGCGGCGCCTTAACAACGGCGCCTGGCTTGATGACGAGGGCTTTTTGCATATGGCTTACCGCGGTGTTGATGTTCCGATAATAAACCGCAAGGAAATCGCGGTAATAGGCGACCACAATGTTTCAAATTATTTAGCGGCAATAGCCGCTGTTTGGGGATATGTCGGTGTTGACAGTATCTGCAAGGTGGCGCGTGAGTTCGGCGGCGTTGAACACAGAATAGAGCTTGTACGCGAGCTTGGCGGTGTTAAATACTATAACGACTCGATAGCCTCAAGTCCTACACGCACAATAGCAGGGCTTAAAGCATTTGACAGGAAAGTAATTCTCATTGCCGGCGGATATGATAAGCATATTCCTTTTGAGCCCTTGGCACCGTATATAACCGAAAGGGTTAAAAAACTATATCTTTGCGGTGCTACTGCAGAAAAAATAGAAAAATGCGTTCGTGGTTACGAAGGTTATAAAGGCGAGCCGGAAATTATAAGGTGTGAAAATCTTGATGAGGCTGTTCGCCTGTCTCATGATGCGGCACAACCCGGGGATATAGTCACTCTCTCCCCTGCCTGTGCGAGCTTTGATGCTTTCCCGAATTTTGTGGCAAGGGGCAATTACTATAAGGACTTGGTAAACAAACTGTAATGGAAATTAAAGAGTTACTAAAAAATCTGACAGAAGCAACAGGTATAGGAAACATCAGAGAAGCTACCGAAAAAGCATCCGGTTATCTGTCGAAGTTTTGTGAGGTTTCATATACCGACAATTTGGGAGTTATAGCAAAAATAGATGGCGCGCGCGATTACACTATGCTTATCGAGGCGCATATTGACCAAGTAGGGTTTATTGTTACAAATATTGATGACGAAGGATTTTTGACCGTTGCTTTATGCGGCGGCATTGACCTTCGCGCCCTTCCGTCAAGACAGGTCGATATTCACGGAAAGAAAAAAATACGGGGTGTTTTCTGCTCAACACCTCCGCATTTATCCGAAAATGATGTGGTCTATGATAAAATCGATAATTTGAAGATAGACTCCCTTTTAGGTGAAAAGGCAAAAGAATTGATAACCATAGGAGACTATGTGACATTTGCAGCAGGGTTTAATGAACTCGCAGGGGATTTAGTCTGCTCAAGATCGCTCGATGACCGCGCCGGCGTTGCGGCGGTAATAGAGCTTGCGAGCAGATTTAAAGATAAAAAGCCTCCTGTAAATCTTGTTTTCTGCCTTTCCGATATGGAGGAATTGGCATTAAGAGGTGCTAAAACCTCTGCGTTTAAAATTTCGCCGGATGAGGCGATTGCCATAGATGTAAGCTTTTCCGACGGTCCGGATATAAATCCTCTCGACTGCGGGAAAATAGGCAAGGGCGCTATGATAGGTGTTTCCCCTGTGCTTGACAGTGATATGTCAAAAAAACTGCTTATGCTGGCAGATAAATTTTCAATATCCTGCCAAACCGAAGTTATGGGAAGCTCTACGGGCACCGATGCGGATGTAATATCGGTTACAAAGTCAGGTGTTAAAACAGGGCTGGTTTCAATACCCCTTCGCAATATGCACAGTGAATGTGAAATTATTTCAATCCCGGATGTACTTAGTGTTTGCGATTTACTTGAAAGATATATTGAGGCGGTGAACGATAATGATTGAGCTGATTAAAAAACTAACCGCTTTAGACGGCACTTCAGGCGATGAGGGAGATATCAGGAATTATATAATTTCCGAAATTTCACAGTTTTGCAGATATAAAGTTGACTCGCTCGGTAACATAATTGCCGAGAAAAAGGGTAAAAAAGAGCCGTCAAAAAAAATAATGCTTGATGCCCATATGGATGAAGTAGGGCTTATTATCACTTCTATTACGGATGACGGATTTTTGCGCTTTAAAACACTTGGAGGAATAAACACATCCGCTCTGATGTTTAAAAGGGTAAAAATAGGTGGTAAAATACCGGGTGCAATAAGTGGCAAACCGATACATTTATGCTCAGGCGATGAGGATAAAAAACTCCCTAAAACCGATACGCTTTATATTGACATAGGCGCATCATCAAAAAAAGAAGCGGAAAAATTGGTATCTGTAGGCGATAGAGCTGTGTTCACTTCCGATTTTACCGAATGCGGCAACAAAATAATATCAAAAGCGCTTGATGATCGTATCGGTTGTGCAATACTCATTAAACTTATAAAAGAGTATGACGAGTTTGATTTTACGGCAGTTTTTTCTGTGCAGGAAGAAATAGGACTAAGAGGCGCTAAGGTTGCAACATACAGCGTTAATCCCGATGCGGCGGTGATCATTGAGGGTACTACCGCAGCCGACATAGCAGATGTTGCAGAAGAAAAAAGGGTCTGCTTTTTAGGCAAAGGCCCTGCGGTATCGTTTATGGACAGGTCGACAGTCTACGACCGCGAATATTATCTTGCCGCAATAAACAGCGGCATTTCAGTTCAGCCGAAGCGTGCCGTGGCAGGAGGCAATAATTCAGGCGCCGTTCACCTTACTCGCGCAGGCGTAAGGACAATTGCCATAAGTGTTCCCTGCAGATATATACACTCTTCAAGCTCGGCTGCTGATACATGGGATATAATGTCAGCTTTTGACCTTTGCAAATTTATGATAAATTATATTGCAAATGATTAATAAAGTTTACGAATTGCCGGAATATACAGAACCGTCGGCAGAGCTTATAAAGATACAAAATCTTTTTGAAACATATCCGGACATATCGCAGCTGTTTGTCCAAACCGAAACAGGAGCGCTTATATTCATACTTGACCGTGATGTGATAATAAGCGGTGATATTGTGGCGGATGAAGTTAAGAAGTTCATATCTTTTTTAAGGGCAAAATCGGTATTTTCGAGTAGCAAAAACCTTAAAAAACTATTTCCCTCTTTTGATGAAGTAAATGTTTTGCTATGTAAAAAGCCGAAAACTATCGCCTCAGGCAATTTATTTTCCGATACTCTCTCAAGCCGTGAAGCATACGACTTATTAAATTTGGACAAGTTTGTTTTACCTTCATACGAGCAGTTTGCAACCGACTATTGCAGACGGCTTAATCACGGCAAAATAAAAGTTTTTGCTAAGCGCACAAAAGCAATTGCCATCACCCTTGAAACCGAAAATTACCGTATGCTCGGCGGTATAGTATCAAAACAAAAAGGTATGGGCGGCGCCCTGCTAAACAGTGCTGTTTCCGGCACAAAGCCGGTACTTTGCACCGCCGAAGATGAACTTGTCCCCTTTTATAATAAATTCGGCTTTGAGCTTTTATACAAGGCAGGATATTGGAGGAAATAACTTGAACTTTTTTAAAATAGAAAAAGAACTTGAACTTCTCGATAAAAAGGCAATTGAAAACTGCAAAAGCGCATTTAAAAAAATCGAGAATGTCAGTGAATATAACCAACAAAAGGTACTCTCCGCTTTTATTGATTGCGGAGTCAGTGAAATGCATTTAGGTCTTTCTACCGGGTACGGATACGACGATACCGGCAGAGAAACACTTGATAAAGTAGTAGCAAAAGCCTTCGGCGCAGAGGATGCACTGATACGCCACAGCTTTGCTTCCGGCACGCATACGCTCTCTATAGCTCTTTTTGGCATTTTGCGCCCGGGGGATACCGTAATAGTACTTACCGGCAGACCTTACGATACCATAACCGGTGTTTTCGGTATAGATGAGAAAGGTGACGGTTCTTTAAAAGATTTCGGCATAAACTATGAACAGGTTGATCTTTTACCGGGCGGCACACCTGATATTAAGAGCATTAAAAAGCGGCTTAAAAGCAAACAATATAAAATGGCATATATCCAGCGTTCAAGAGGATACAGTCTTAGGAAAAGTCTTTTAATCGAAGATATAAAAGAGCTTTGCAGCACAGTAAAATCAGCATCACCCGACACGGTAATAATGGTAGATAACTGCTACGGCGAATTTGTAGAAACCAAGGAGCCTACAGAAATAGGTGCCGACTTAATGGCAGGCTCTCTTATTAAAAACCCCGGCGGCGGTATAGCACCAAGCGGCGGATACATAGCAGGTAAGCGCAAATATATTGAAATGTGCGCCCACAGGATGACCTGCGCCGGAGTAGGTCGTGAAGTAGGTGCCACTCTCGGTCACAACAGAGAACTTTTTATGGGCTTTTTTGCCGCTCCGCATACAACGGGCGAAGCGCTTAAAACAGCCGTTTACGCCTCGGCTCTGTTCAATCTTTTAGGATATAAGACAAGTCCCGGTACTGATGATACTCGCGGAGATATAATAGAAATAATCAAACTTGAGTCGCGTGAAGCCTTAATATCTTTTTGCAAAGGACTCCAATCCGGCTCTCCGGTAGATGCAACCGCTGTTCCGACTCCGGCTCCAATGCCCGGGTACAGCGATGAGGTTATTATGGCGGCAGGAGCATTTACAGGCGGCGCTTCAATAGAGCTTTCCGCTGATGCTCCGCTCAGGGCGCCTTACTGTGTTTATATGCAGGGCGGAATTAATTTTTACAGTGCAAAGGTGGGCGTACTCCTTGCGGCTGACAGACTGTTAAAAGACAACAATAAGGGGGAAAACTAATTGGACAAGGTATTCGGCGGCAATGTTTATGATATGGTTAAAAAACCTGACGGTCTGGTTTTTTCCTATCTGGAAGATGTAATTGACGATAATGTTTTGATAAAATTCAAAATGCTTGATGCAAAAACGGGCACACTAACCGATATAGCCAAAAATGTTTATTTGATAACAAAATTCGGCAGCAACTACAGGCCTGCCGTTCAGTTATGCGATAATTTTATTACTGCAAAAGCGATAAACCTGCCAAGCGGAAAACTTTTATTATGTGAAAAGTCCGGAAATTGTTTTTTGCTTGATAGTGATGGGACTGTTGTTTGGAACGGTGTTATTATGTACCGTGAAAATGCACCCAGCGACTTTGCGCTTTATAATAACTGCGTATGGGCAAGCTTTGATAAAAACAATGTACTTATAAGATTTAACATTTCCTCTATGCGCGAGGAGCTTCGCATAGGTGGAAAAAGCTCTCCTTTTTCCGTACCTAAAGGGCTTTTTATAGAAGGCAATACCGCAATTGTCAGTAATTCAGGCTCAAACAGCCTTACTAAAGTTAATCTTGATACATACGAGGTAAAAGAGTATTACGAATTTGACCGTGCCGTAAAAAATTATATTAAAGTCGGCATATATGAGTTTGTACTACTCGAAGACGGTATATATTCAATTTAACGGATGTGATATTTTGGACAATGTTTTTGAGCGCATTTATGAAGTTGTAAGAAAAATACCCGAAGGCAAGGTAGCAACATACGGTCAAGTAGCTTTTGCCGCTGGCAACCCACGCTGGGCGCGTGTTGTAGGTTATGCACTTCATATGAATCCAGATCCCGGCACTATCAAGTGCCACAGAGTGGTTAATCGGGAAGGCAGAATTTCCCCCGCATTTGTTTTCGGCGGCGAAAACCGACAACGAGAGTTACTAAAAAGCGAGGGAGTATTTGTAAATGACGACGGGATTGTCGATTTAAATGAATATTTAGTTGATACATTTATTCTTAAAATATAGGAGATGTAAAAATGCTTGAGAAAACGATATTTTTAAAGGACTTTAATTCGGTAAAAGAATTCGTGGAAATTGCAAATAGCGAGCCGTATGATATTGAGCTTATGTACGGCAAGTACATAATCAACGCTAAGTCTATTATGGGTGTGTTCAGTCTTGACCTTACAAAGCCGGTGATATGCGTGGCGCATTGTGATACTCCAGGAGAATTATTACATAAAATTAAAAAATTTATTTATGAGGAAAATTAATTACCCGGTATGGACAACAAAGAACTTATCAAAAAACTTATAGAATATGATTTTGGCAATATGAATAAGCAACAGTTTGAGGCTGTTACAACGGTAAACGGTCCTCTGCTTGTTCTTGCAGGTGCAGGAAGCGGTAAAACCACCGTTCTTGTAAATCGCACAGCATGTTTAATTAAATACGGTAACGCTTATTTATCCGACCGCGCTCCTATACTGACTGAAAGCGAAGTTACCGCGGCTTATGATTATCTTAACGGTAATAGTAATTCACTGCCGGTAGGCGCGTATGCCGTTAATCCTCCTAAAGATTATGAAATACTTGCAATAACATTTACAAATAAGGCGGCAGATGAGCTTAAAAACCGAATATCGGAAAAGCTTGGGAGTCTTGCCGATAATATATGGGCAGGTACCTTTCATAGCATCTGCGGCAGGATATTGAGGCGCTTTGCCGAAGAAATCGGATATACGCACAGTTTTACAATATATGATACAGATGACCAGAAGCGGGTAATGAAGGATATTATTAAATCCGCCGGCGTTGACGAAAAAATGTTTACGCCAAAATCGGTTTTATCTGTAATATCGGGTGCTAAAGACTCGCTTATTGACCCGGACGAATTTGAAAGCACCGCCGGGTCGGATTACAGAAACAAAACATTGGCAAAGCTGTACCGGGAATATCAAAAAACACTTAAATCGTCAAATGCTATGGACTTTGACGATATGATAGTTAACACAGTTTTTCTGTTTAATAAATGCAAGGATGCCCTTGATTATTATGCTTGTAAATTCAAGTACATAATGGTAGACGAATACCAGGATACAAATCATGCTCAGTATGAGCTTATAAGGATGCTGTCGAGCGTACATAAAAATCTCTGCGTTGTAGGGGATGATGACCAGAGTATTTACCGCTTCAGAGGTGCCACGATAGAAAACATTTTAAGCTTTGAAGAAACCTTTAAGGGAGCAAAAGCTATCCGGCTTGAACAAAATTACCGATCTACAGGTAATATTCTTGACGCGGCAAACAAAGTAATCAAAAACAACCTCGAAAGAAAAGGGAAAAATCTTTGGACAAAGGACGGCAAGGGTTCAAAAATTTCAGTTTATGTTGCAGAGAGTGAGAGAGGAGAAGCAAAATTTGTTGCCGATGAAATTTTAAAAAACGTTGAAAATGGTGGCAGGTTTTGCGAAAACGCTATACTTTACCGTATGAACGCGCAGTCGGCGAGTTTTGAAAATGTGTTTGCACGCTCGGGCATACCTTATAAAGTAATCGGCGGTATGAGGTTTTATGAAAGAAAAGAGATAAAGGATATTCTCTCATACCTCTGTATTATAAATAATCCGGCGGATGATTTAAGACTTATTCGCATTATTAACGAGCCTGCACGCGGTATCGGTACCGCAACCATTACAAAAATCAAGGATATTGCGGCGGCGGAGAATTCAAGTATGCTCAATATAATCAAAAATCAACAGAATTATCCTGTTCTTTCGCGAGCGGCATTTAAACTTGAACATTTTTACGAAATAATATCAGAATTAATAAAACTGAGAAGCGAACTGCCATTATCTTCCCTGCTTGAAAATCTGCTTCAAAAGACCGGCTACAGGGATTCTCTTATTCTCGAAGGCACTGATGAATCAAGAGACCGCCTTGAAAACATAAAAGAATTTTTTAATACGGTAAGCCTGTATGAGCAGGAGAATGAAGATGCCTCTCTTTCAGATTTTTTAGAGGAAATTGCGCTTGTAACAGATATAGATGCTCTTGACAATTCGGAAGACAGGGTAATTCTTATGACTGTGCATTCCGCAAAAGGTCTTGAATTTAAGAATGTGTTTTTAGTAGGTATGGAGGAAGGCATATTCCCCGGTATGCAGTCGCTATACGCAGGGCCGCAGGAAATTGAAGAAGAAAGACGGCTGGCGTATGTTGCAATAACGAGAGCTAAAAAAAATCTCACTATAACCAGGGCTTCTACTCGCATGCTTTATGGCTCAACAGGACGAAATTTACCTTCTCGCTTTTTAAGAGAAATCCCGGAAGAATATTGTGATATAAAAGAGGCAGAACCGCAGTATACCGCCTATATGAACGGATATAACTTAAAAGGAAGCGCGGGCATAAAGGGCAGTTACAATATTCCCGAGCGCAAAAGCGGCTCATATATAAAGAAAATTCCCGAAAGACCTGCGGAGCATATAAATTATGTGCCGGGGCAAACTGTAGAGCACAAGGCATTCGGTAAAGGTATGATAATATCCGCAAAGCCGATGGGGAATGATACCCTTTTGGAAATAGTTTTTGATGATGTAGGAACCAAAAAACTTATGGCAACCTTCGCAAAACTTAAAATATTATAACTTTTCAAGGAGAACGATATGAATGTGTCCACTGCCGCCGTAAAGCATACGGCAAAAACCGCGTTAAAAAAAGATTATTACAAAGCCATAATAGTATCGGCATTATATATCTTTGCAATTTATGTATGCTTATTATGTAATAGCATAATAGCTTCTATAGCCGGAGTTGCTGCGGCATTTATTTTTCTTATATGCGCCATAGTTATGCTCATAATTCCTCTCACATTAGGATTTGTGTATTTTGCGGTACGCTTGATTTTTGGCAGTGATACGCAGCCTGTGCTTTTATTTAAATACTTTTCCGGTAAAAATGAATATATCCGGGCTTTGCGCTTTGCACTGCCTCTTACAGGCAATGCCGTTTATAGCGGATTTTTGCTTTTTTTGCCGGCATTTGTTTGCGATGCCATAGCAAACGGAACAGTGTTTAAAATTTTTGGTGCTGATATTCCGCTTTGGGCATCAAGCATTTGGAGTGTTTCAGCAATATTAAAGGTATTTGCCGGATTTTGTTTTATAATTGTTATGTTGAAGTTTTATCTTGCACCATTTCTGCTCACTGCCGATGAAAATATGGATCCTTTAGAAGCATTGCACATGTCAAAAGTAATATCATCCGTTTCAAAAAGGGACTTTATATGGCTGATTTTAAGCCTTGCAGGATATATTTTAGCTTGTGCCTTTGTTGTGCCGAATATTTTTATTTATCCATACTTCATCGCCTGCTACTGTGTCCATTGCAGATTTGCAGTTGCGGCTTTCAATAAAAATATCGATAAGATAAATCAAAAAGACATACCCAGCTTTGAGGTGATTTGATGAAACACAATATCATATCGCGAATGCTGTATATCCTAACAGCAATAATACTACTTTCAAACACTGTTCTTTCGGTTGTCAGCTCTTTAAGACCGGATATTTCCGAACTGCCGAAAGGTCAATTTTTGCAGTCTACTACATCTCCTAAGGGTGATTATCAAATCAATTTTTATCTTGTTAAAAATAATCTCGGTGTTGCCATAAGAGGCGAACGCACCGGCGGCGGCAAAATAACTAATATATATTGGCAAACGGGAATTGAAGATGTAAAGACTTATTGGGTTGACGAATACGGAATAATTATTAATGATATACCCCTTAATATCAGAACCGATCGTTTTGATTCTCGCAGAGGAACAGCTATTTTCAGTGACGGTGTATTAGCCGAAAGCATAACCGAAAATGAATAAAAATGATATTGTAACAATAAAAATCATCGATTATACTGCCGAAGGCTCAGGTGTGGGTAAATATGACGGTATGGCAATATTTGTACCTCAAACGGCAGTAGGCGACATAGTAAATGTAAAGATAGTAAAGGTAAAGCCCAATTACTCTTTCGGCATTATTGAAAAAATGATAACCCCTTCGAAAGACAGAGCCCAAAATGACTGCCCGTATTTCCCTAAATGCGGCGGTTGTGTTTTCAGGCATATTGATTATACTTCGGAGCTTGAAATAAAAAAGCATAGGGTTTACGAAACTATAAAGCGCATAGGCGGTATTGAGCTGCCGCACCTTAATATAGTGGGGTTACCTGAGCCTGACGCTTACAGAAATAAAGCGCAGTTCCCAATCTCTTCTGCATACGAAGCCGGTTTTTTTGCGCCCCGTTCACACAGAGTAATACCGATTAAGAATTGCCGGCTTTTACCGGATGTGTTCAGCCGCATAGCAGAGTGTGTATCGGATTTTCTTAAAAGTAACAACATATCGGTATATAACGAAGAAAGCGGCACGGGCCTTGTTCGCCATTTATACATAAGAAAAGGTGCGGTATCGGGTGAAATTATGGTGGTGCTTGTAATAAACGGTGAAACACTGCCTCGCTCCGATGAATTAACCGATAGGCTCACTTCCCTTTTAGGCGAGGACCTTAAAAGTATCCAAATAAATATAAACCGGGATAAAACAAATGTAATACTCGGGAACAAAAACAAAGTAATCTACGGCAAACCTTATATAACAGATGCGCTTTGCGGCGTAAAACTGCGCCTTTCCCCTTTCACATTTTATCAGGTAAATCACGATATGGCGGAATTGCTTTATAGAAAGGTAACGGAATATGCAAATCCAAAAGGCCAAAACATTATTGACCTTTACTGCGGAGCCGGAAGCATAGGATTATCCTTGTGTGATGAAGCTAAAAGCGTTATCGGTGTTGAAATAATACCCGAAGCGGTTATGGATGCAAAAATAAACGCCGAAGAAAACGGCATTAAAAACGCCGAGTTTATATGCGGTGACGCAAAAAGCGCCGCTGAAAGCCTTGCAAAAAGAGGCGTTAAAACAGATGTTGTGATAGTTGACCCACCGAGAAAGGGTTGCGAAGCCGAGCTTTTAAATATTATTTCTACTGACTTTGCCCCAGAAAAAATAGTATATGTTTCCTGCGACCCCGGCACACTCGCAAGGGATTTGAAAATACTTAACAGTTCAGGCTATGAGGTTAAGGAGGCAACTGCCTTTGATATGTTTCCCCGCACGACGCATTGCGAAGTGGTTTGCAAACTACTTCGAAGAGATATAAAATCCTGAGGGAACAAAGCCGATTGAAGAAATGATTAAAGAGTCTGACGAGATGAAGAAAGAAAAAAAAGGGGAACATTATTCTGTCCTCGGAAACAAGCGTTACAGAAATTAA
>CACXEV010000033.1 GCA_902766755.1 Oscillospiraceae bacterium
CCAACCTGTAATGTTGCCGTTTATATCAACATATCCTCCTGCCTCGCTTGTACCCATAGCTATACCAAGAACTGCATTATCCTGCAAATCCATAGCACCGGCAAGAGCAGTTACATCGCCATCGTTTGCAACCTCGATCGGGATATTATCTCCTATTTCCTTTGCCACATCGAGATACATATTTTTAACTTTTTTATTAAAATCTTCATCACTAACTTTTAAGAAAAGTGATGCCACCATTATACGATTATCAATATATACACCAGCGCTCGATACACCGATGGCATCAACACGCGGCATATGTGAAGCCGCGGTTTTCATAGCTTTCTTTATTCCCTCATAGTGATACTCGGGATCGGGGTTGGTTTTAGGAAACCAAACAACCTCTTCGGAATATACGCTTTCACCATTTACAACAGCACTTACCTTACGGTCACTACCGCCGGCGTCGAAACCGATCCTGCAACCGTCAAGATGCCTGCCTATTGGCGATGCAGAAGATTTATCACGCGGTGCATCAGCAAGCGAACAAATTGTCACTTCAAACTTCTGCTCATATACCCTTTCCATAAAGCGAACATCAAATTCTCTTAGTCCACCGTAGGTATAAGCCTCTTTAATCTTATCACCTACAATATCACTGCCTGCGATTATAATTTTATAACCGCCTGCCACCCATAACAGCGACTTTACTATTCTCTCAATAAAGGTGAAATTCTCACTGTCGTGACCGGTATTATCTTTATA
This sequence comes from Oscillospiraceae bacterium, assembly GCA_902766755.1. Taxonomy (GTDB): domain Bacteria; phylum Bacillota; class Clostridia; order Oscillospirales; family Acutalibacteraceae; genus UBA737. The sequence continues at coordinate 748 of CACXEV010000033.1, forward strand.
AATACGGGTTTTATATGTAGATATATATCCTTTGTTTCTTTCTATCGCAACAACTATATCTTGCCCGTCTATTTTTGTATTCTCTCGCATCTCGCGGCAAACAAGTGAAAGCGGTGTAAACCCCAAATCTAATTTAGCATTAACTCTAAGCTTCATATCTGATTTTTCCCTTTATAATTGTTTTCTTTACTTCAAAATCATAGTCTGTAATAACTATATCGGCATCTTTTCCTATATCCAACGAACCCTTACGGTCTGCGACACCAATTACCGTTGCGGGATTAAGTGATGCGCAGTTCACGCACTCATAAAGCGGAATGTTCGAGTTTTTATAAACATTACGCACACCAATATTCAGCGGCAAAACGCTTCCCGCAACCGTTCCGTCTTCCAGGCGGCAGACAATATCGTTATATATTATCTTAGTGCCGCCAAGCGTATATTCTCCGTATGGCAAACCGCCCGCCGGCAGGCAATCAGTAATAAAGCAAAGTTTTCTGCCTTTGAGCTTCCACAGCAAATCGTAAAAACATTTATTGACATGGAAAGTATCGACAATAAGTTCTACGCTAACATCAGAATTAAGTGCCGCAGTTACAACACCGGGTGCTCTATGTACCAAAGGCGTCATTGCATTGAAAAGATGTGTCACATGTCTTACACCTGCGCTAACACTCTCCATTGCGGTATCGTAATCTGCCGAAGTGTGGCCCATAGAAACCATAATATCTGTATCACGGCATATTTCACGAATAGCGGCAAAATCATTTTCGTCTGTTTCCGGGGCAAGTGTTATTATTTTTATGATATCTGCATATTCCTTAACAAATTTTGCATCCGGTTTCAAAATGTATTTGGGGTCCTGCGCGCCTTTTTTGGACTCACTTATAAACGGTCCCTCGGCGTGACATCCTAATATTTCACTGCCGCACCAATTTTTGCTCTCTTCTTTAAGAGAACGACAGACTTCAAGCGCCTTACGAATAGTCTTCATATCCACTGTCATAGTAGTAGGAAGATATGCTGTAACGCCGTTTTTCAGCAAACCGTTCGATATTGTTCTGATACTTTCCTCTTCCCCGTCACAAACATCCTTACCAAGATAGCCGTGAATATGTATATCAATAAGCCCGGGTAAAACATATCCTCCGGTGGCATCGATAATTTCAGCGTTATCAGGGATGCTTCCATTTGGAATAATCCCCTCTATAACATCAGAAAACAGCAAAGTACAGTTTTCTACAATACGGTCTTTTAGTATAATTTTTCCGTTAATTATCGCTTTCATATCAAAATCACCAGTTCTATTATTAAAGTACTGCCAATCAGTTTTTAAATCTTAACAATATTCTTTTACCACTTTTTTCATTTCTTCCCACTTTTCTTCCATTTCGCTAACGAGTTTGAGTTGTGTTCTTGCTCTTACAAGATTGTGGTCAGGATAGTTGATTTTAAAATATGTATCACCGTTCAGATAATCGGTAAGAAACCGCATACCGCACTCAATAGTCATCATTTTAGCTCCCTCAGGAAGTAGCATAATTTCAGTATCTTTAAGCTTTCCGTCACACCCTGCCATATATCCTTTTGTGTATGCCTTAAATAAGTCTATACTAAAGTGAACTTTATCAAGGTCCTTTTCATCCTCTGCCGCCGTGGATGCTCCAAACCTTATTGCATCACCGAAATCCGTAACCGAATATCCCGGCATAACCGTATCAAGATCGATTACGCATAATGCTTTTCTCGTCTTATAATCCAACATTACATTATTTGACTTTGTATCATTATGCGTAACGCGAAGCGGTAGATCGCCTTTTGCTTCCGCATCTATAAGCGCCGAATAAAAGTCTTGCCTTTCGGTTATAAATCTTATTTCTCTTTTCACACTCTTAACTCTGCCGCACTTATCTGCCGCAACTGCGCTCAAAAAAGCGCCAAAGCGAACGGGAGTATTATGAAAGTTGGGTATTGTTTCATATAAGGTCTCTGCCGGAAAATGGCGCAAATCTCTTTGAAATTTGCCAAACGCAAAAGCACACTCATAAAAATCCTGCTCATTTTCAACTACATCAAGGCAAATGGAATTCTCTATATAATTATACATTCTCCATACATTGCCGTTTTCATCTTTAAAATAAGTATTACCGTCTTTTGTAGGTATTAAGGAAAGTACAGCTCTTTCGCTGTCAGCACGGGTTTTTAGATAACCAGTTACTTTCTCGATGTTATTGATAACTTGCTCAGGCTTTTTAAATACATTACTGTTTACTTTTTGCAAGATAAATCTTTTTATACAACCGTCAACAATGGTTTCGACTAAAAAAGTATCATTTATATGCCCATTACCATAAGCCGCTATTGAAACTATGCTTCCTCGTATATCAAACTGATAAATATACTTATTTCGAATTCTTTCATCCATTTTCAACATCCTTTAAGTTGCCTATATTCATTTATATCGGGTTTTCGTATATATTTCTATCCTGTGCACCTTTACGACTTTCCGATATATACGGTCCTTCAATATGAAAGCCCAAAACATTTGCACCTTTTATTGTTTTGATATCTCTATCAAGAGCAGTTTTTTATAATTTCAAAATCTACCGTGGCGGTTGTAGGCAACCAAGAGGTTGTACCGTGCGCCGCTTCATAGCAAGATAACTTTTCTATCTCGCCGCTGTTTGTTTCAAGTCCCATACAGCCATGAGCATGGATATCTATCAAACCTGGAAAAATCCTGTGCCGCCAAGATCGATACCGTCATCACTTGTCTTTTCGAGCGATACAATTTCGCGTTTTTATATATCATACATCTGCTCAAATGTTAAACAATTTCAATAGTATGAGAACGAACAAACACTTTTCCCGGTGCAAGGACATTTATTTCCTCTTTTTTAATTATATCCTTATTATGTGCACTTGTCAACAAAAACTGGACAGGATTTTCAGAAAATTAGACTTGATTTTGATGATATAATCTTTCATCGCCCGCCATCCTTGACTGAACCATGAAAAACGGTTATGAAAAGCCGCAAGCCCTCTTCGGCGATAAGGATATAGGTTGTGCTAACAGCCGTCATAAACATTGCGGGAAGCGCTGTTATGAGGGAGCTTATCATACCGCTCATATAATCGTGCACGGCGCCGCCTAAAATAGCGCCGAACACTATCCACAAAAACACCACCGGTCCGAATACCGCTCCCATAAGCGCGCCGAATATCGGCCCTGTTCCGGCTATGTTTAAAAGCTGTATTAAAAACGCTTTCCATGTTTTCATCGGTACATAGTCAACGCCGTCGTTTTTCCTTATTGCCGGCATTTCTCTGTCATCCGGTGAAAAGATTTTTTCAGTAACCTTTCCGTAAACAAAATAACCGATAATAAGCACTGAAAACGA
>CACXEV010000034.1 GCA_902766755.1 Oscillospiraceae bacterium
CAAATGGAAAGCGTGCTGATATGCTCGGCAAAATCCTTTGGTATTTGATTAACGGTAAGATTAAAGTTGACAATACCGGTAGATACTTCGATAGTTACGTTAGTACCCTCTTTTACCTGAGCGGTCTGATCAACTCCGGGATCCTGAGAAATAACATAGCCTTTCTCATAATACTTTTCACCGACCTTTAAATCACGCTGGCGAATTACGGCTACTAAGCCCTCATCCTCTATATAACTTTTAGCCTTTGCCTCAGAAATACCGATAACATTAGGAACATCAACCATTTTTGAGTTTTTACCCGTGCTGACATAAACCGTAACCTCGGTTCCCTCGGCTACAACGGTTGTCTTCTGAGGATCGGTTCTGATTACAAGACCGCTCTCTATTTCATCATCAGCGGTCTTCTTTATAATGGGTACAAACTTTTTAGCAGTAAGCTCAGATACGGCAAAAGACTCACTCTTACCGTAAACATCGGGTACAGTAACAGTAGTCTGCCCCATACTGACATAAAGTGTTAACTTAGCACCTTTTTTAGCGCTTTTCCCTGCTTTTTGTGATTGCTCACAAACAATACCGCGATCATACTTATCACTTACAACATATTCCCACTTAACATCAAAAAGCTTAAAGTTTTCGTCGCTGTTTACCTGATCGATCGTTTTACCCACATAGTCAGGATACTCAATTTCTGCCCCGGTTCCCTTAAATATTTTAGGAGCAAAAATAAATCCTAAAATTATGATAGCAATAACCAAAGCAGCGGCAACACCTGATAATACGGGCACCATCATTTTGTTTTTGTCACTATCATCATTAATATCATAATCATCGTCCGTAACAGCAGAAGCCGGTGTTGAAGACAACGTATCTACAAACTTTGTAGGTGAATTATCAACAAAGAATGAATGATCAAATGTTGCCATAGGATCCTTTTTAAGAGTTTCAAGATCGCAAAGCATTTCCGCCGCAGACTGATAGCGACGGTCTATACTTTTTTGCATTGCTTTCATCGTGATCTGTTCAAGACCTTTAGGAATTGAACTGTTAATTTCAGTTGGTGGTTGCGGCTCGCGTTGCAGCTGCATAATAGCAACTGAAACCGCACTATCTGCATCAAAAGGAAGCTTGCCGGTAAGCATTTCATAAAGCATTACACCAACAGAATATATATCAGCCTTTTCATCAGTTTTTTCGCCGCGCGCCTGTTCCGGACTTATATAGTGAACAGATCCGATAGCCATATCCGTAACCGTACGCTGATCGCCGCGCGCAAAACGAGCGATGCCAAAATCAGCAACCTTAATAGTACCGTCAGATAAAACCATAATGTTCTGAGGCTTAACATCCCTGTGAACAATACCCTTATCGTGTGCGTGTTGTAATGCACGAAGTATCTGCATTGTAAAATAAATTGCATCCGACCAACGCAAGCTACCGCGGTGTTCAATAAACTCCTTGAGGGTAATCCCGTCAATATACTCCATAACAATATACTGAATAAGATCGCCAAAACTCATATCATAAACGCTTACGATATTAGGATGCGATAACATAGCAATAGCTTTTGACTCATTTTTAAAGCGTCGAATAAAATCTCCGTTGCCCACAAATTCGTCCTTTAAAATCTTTATAGCAACAGTGCGATCTTCAACATTATCGTGGGCTTTGTAAACAACCGCCATACCGCCAACGCCGATTATCTCTTGAATTTCATATCTGCCGTCAAGTCGCTTTCCAACATATTTATCCAAAAAAATCAACCTCTTTCCTTAGAAACGATAACAACTGAAATATTATCGCCTCCCCCGCCTGAATTAGCTGCATTTACCAGTAATTCAGCAACAAAACTCGTATGATTTCGATTAAATATTTCGAGAATATCTGAAGTTTCAATAAAATTTGTTAACCCGTCCGTGCAAAGCAACAACTTATCATCGGGTTTCATCGGTACAACAGACGCATCAGCAAAAACATTCGGTTCAACACCCAAAGCCCTTGTAATAACATTTTTTTCCGGAAAGTTTTTTGCTTCGTTTGCTGTTATTTTACCGCTCTCAATCAAAGACTGAACAACAGAATGATCGGTAGTGATCTGAATAATATCATCACTGATAAGGTACGCTCTGCTATCGCCCACATGGCAAATTACAGCGTGATCATTTGTTACAATTGCTGCAACAACTGTAGTGCCCATACCATTCAATTCACTGTTTTCTTGCGATATTTTATAAATATTGTAGTTGGCAGATGAAATAGCATTCCGTAACAGCTGAGTAATCTTTTCATTATCCATACCGGGATAATATGATCTCTTAACATAATCGGAAATATCGCTTATTGCGGTACTGCTGGCAATATCACCGCCGCTGGCGCCGCCCATACCATCGCAAACAACAGCAAATGCCACATCATCTGCAATCATAAATACATCAGCGGCATCTTGATTACTGGCACGAACTCTACCAATATCCACCTTACTGTATAATTGCACAATCAGACTCCTTTCTTATTTTTCTTCTGAGTTGACCGCAGGAAGCATCAATATCAGAACCGAGAGTTCTGCGGACTGTTGCAGTCAAGCCATAAGAAATAAGCAGATTCTTAAAACTGTCAATTTTACTTCTATCCGGCTTAACAAAAGAATTTTCTTTTATCGGATTTGCCGGAATTAAATTTATATGACACATAATGCCGCGTGTAATACGAGCTAATTCTTTAGCACAGAGATCAGTGTCATTAAACCCCGAAATCAGGGCATATTCGAACGAAATTCTCCTGGTGGTGATGTTTTGATACTTTTTGCAAGCCTCAATCAGTTCTTTTATTTTCCACCGTTTATTTATTGGCATTATCTCATCCCGCATATCATCGAAAGGCGCGTGAAGTGAAACCGAAAGGGTTATCGGCATATTTAGCGATGCTAACTTCGATATACCTGAAACCACACCGCAGGTCGACACTGAAATATGCCTGAGACCGATATTTAATCCCTCTTCACAGCTTACAAGATTTAAAAACTTAGCTGTATTTAAGAAATTATCAAGCGGTTCTCCCATACCCATCATAACAATATTTGAAATTCTGATTTTCCGGTCCTTTTGTATAGCAAAGATTTGCGCTAACATTTCAGATGCTGATAAATCACGAGTTTTACCGAAAAGTCCGGATGCACAAAACTTGCACCCCATATTACATCCGACCTGGGATGAAATGCAGGCGGTATATCCATGGTCGTACTTCATTAAAACAGATTCAATATACTCACCGTCAAAAAGCTTAAAAAGATACTTAACAGTATCATCAATTTTTGATTCGAAACGTTTTTCAATATTGCATCCGGCAATATAACAACTATCTTTGAGTTTAATAATAAGATTTTTCGGGACATTGGTCATTTCATCAAAATCAGAAATACCGGACTGCAACCATTTAAAAATCTGCTTTGCTCTATAAGCAGGCTGACCGAGCCCGGATATATACCCGGACAATTCACTTATGTCCATAGAAACTATATCAATTAATTCGGAGATAAAATCACCTGCTTTTGATTACGGCGCAATAAAAACCGTCGGTATTATCCGTATTTGGCAAGAATGTATGCTCATATTTTAACTCAAAGTTACTATGTTTGTCAAGAAAGGCGGAAACTATGCCTTCGTTTTCATCACGCCTTACAGTGCAAGTTGAATATAAAACCCGCCCTTCGGGTTTTAAATATCTTGATGCATTTTCTAAAATATCGGACTGAATGACTTTAAGCTCATTAAGGTCAATATTTGTTTTATATTTAATCTCCGGCTTTCTTCTGATGACCCCGAGACCTGAACAAGGAACATCACAAATAACCGCATCATATTTGCCAAGCGATTTATCAAAAACACGAGAATCGCAAACTCTGCAATCAATATTATTAAGACCGAGGCGCTTTGCGCCCTGCCTTATTAGCTCAACACGCTTTTCATAAAAATCACCCGAAGTGATTTTGCCGTTATTACCAGTGGCAATGGCGGCAAAAAAGGTTTTACCGCCCGGAGCCGCGCACATATCGAGTATGCGCTCAAAAGATGATATGTTAAGCTTTGATACAGCAATTTGAGATTGAATATCCTGAGCATAAAACAAACCGCTTTTATAGCTGTTTAAACCTTTTATATCAATGCCCGATTTAAAACTGAATGCATGAGGTATACTTAAAGGTTTAACATCAACGCCTTCTTCGTTTAATAGGCTTATAAATTGCTCATCACTAACTTTTAAACTATTTACTCTGACTGTAATATCAGGTGTTGTTAAAAAATGACTTAACAGGCTGATAGCAGTATCTTCACCGTAATCATTAAAAAAGCTTTTGATGATCCACTCGGGGCATGAATATCTTATACTTAAAGATTCTACCGAATTATCATCAGGAAGGCTTATTCCCTGCCTTAAAAAGTTACGCAACACTGCGTTTACAAAAGCGGCATTATACCGTTCCTTTGAATTTTTAACCAGATTTACCGATTCATTAACAGCAGCGCTTTGCGGAATTTTATCCATAAACATCATTTGAAAAATCGACAAACGCAATGCAGAAAGAGTGATTGGCATAATTTTTGAAATCGGTTTTTTAATGAATTTTGAAATCACAAAATCCAATGTGATTTTTCTATCAAGAACACCGTAAAACAACGCAGATATAAATGGTCTGTCCACATTATCAACATTGTACTTTAAAAACGCCTTTTGCAAAACAAGATTTGAATATGCATCATTTTTCTCAACATCTATTAAGGCGCTCAGAGCTATTTTTCTTTGATTTATCATACAAGAATTGTCCCGATCGGTATCGGTTTTCCTCTCATCATTTCATCCGATTTCATAACCTTACCGCCCTCGGGTTGAACAGTTAAAAACTCTATAGCAGTATTATCGCCGCAAGAAACAATGAGCCTGTCGTTATTTGATATGACTTCACCAAAAGAACCGGATTTGAATGTAACAGCCTTTGCAGAAAAGATTTTAAGTCGCCTATTGCCAACAAAGCAATATGCTACCGGCCACGGATTAAATCCGCGAATTATATTCACCAAGGTATCTGCTTTATTACTGAAATCAAGATGTGCCATATCTTTTTTTATAATGGGAGCATATGTTGCCATTGAGTTATCTTGTTTTTTCGGTATTATCTCATTGTTTTCTAAATCAACAATAGTTTTTACAAGTAAATCTCCTGTTAGAACAGATAGTCTGTCAAAAAGTGAACCGGAAGTATCCTCGGGAAAAATTCTGGCTTTAACGGTCGCCAAAATATCTCCGGTATCCATACCTTCGTCCATCTGCATTACTGTTATACCGGTTTCATCTTCCCCGGTCACAATTGCCCACTGTATAGGAGAAGCTCCGCGGAGCTTAGGAAGTAAAGATGCATGACCGTTTATACAGCCAAACTTTGGCAACGAAAGAATTTCTTTAGGCAGGATTTTTCCGTATGCTACAACAACGATTAAATCTGGATTAATATCCTTTAATATGTTTAAAGCCTCGCCGTCGCGAAGAGTATCCGGTTGATACACCGGGATATTATGACTGCTCGCAAAAACTTTTGTGGGCGGCGGCGTTAATACCTGCTTTCGTCCTACGGGCTTATCTGGTTGAGAAAATACCGCAAGAATTTCATGCCCGGCATCAATAAGCTTTGAAAGTGACGGTACACTGTAATCCGGTGTTCCCATAAAAACAATGCGCATAACTACAACCTCTTATACTCTGTCAATATACAGTACACCGTCAAGGTGATCCATTTCATGTAAAATAGCCCTGGCCTTAAGCTCGCTGGCAACAATTTCAAAAGTCTCTCCAAATCTATCCTGAGCTTTTACTTTAATATTCATAGGCCTTGTAACATCGGCATACTTTCCGGGAATTGAAAGGCATCCTTCCTGACCGGTCTGTTCGCCGGAGGTTTCCAACAAAACAGGATTTATAAGCTCTATAAGACCATCACCAATGTCAACAATACAAAATCTTCTTAAAATACCAACCTGAGGTGCGGCAAGACCAACACCTTCTGCGGCATACATAGTTTGCGCCATATCATCAAGTATCTGATGTAAACGCTCATCAAACTTAAGCTGTGTGCGACAGGTTTTTCTAAGAACATCGTCGCCGTATTTTACAATATTTCTAATCGCCATACTTTTCACCTTAAATAACATTTTCGGGATTTATATCAATACCGATCGAAACATTTGGCATACCCGCAACTTTGCAAGCCGCCGAAATCATTTCACGAAAACGAGAATTATTTTTGCACTTAATTAACATCCTGTATCGGTATTTTCCGCCAACCTTCGGAATGAAGGCTGAACTTGGACCTAATATAATCAAATGCTGATCCGGGTATTCTTCTGAAATCAGCCTTTTAATTTCATCAAAAGCTTTTAAAATAGCCGCTTTTGCATCATTTTGTGATAATGATTGTGACCATATAAGACACAAATCGCAATACGGCGGAAAAATCTTTATACGCCTATCGGCAATTTCTTCTTTATAAAACGCCTCATAATCTTGCCGCTTTGCAAGTTCGATTATATGATTATCCGAATCATTTGTCTGTATAACGGCTATTCCCCTGATATCAGACCTGCCGGCTCTGCCGACCACCTGAGTAATTAAATCAAATGTGCGTTCAAAGCCCCTGTAATCATCGCCGGATAATGCCCTATCAGCCCCGATTACACCAACTAATGAAACCTTCGGGAAATCAAGCCCCTTCGCAACCATCTGAGTGCCAACCATAATATCATATTTGCCTGCAGCAAAATCGCCCAGCTTTTCCGAATATGAATTTCGCGTTAAGGTGCTATCCGCATCAAGACGAAGTATGCGTGAATGAGGGAAAATTTTTGATAACTCTTCCGTCACACGCTGAGTACCTGCGCCGGAAAAAGTAAGAAACTCGCATCCGCATTCCGGACAGCTTTTAAAAAGCGGTGTGGAAAATCCGCAATAATGGCACATAAGGCGTTTATTGGCCGAATGATATGTCAGAGAAATACTGCAATTGTCACATGTAGCTACAAATCCGCACTCGGGACAGGAAACATAAGTATTATGCCCTCTGCGGTTAAGAAGTATAATAGACTGTTTACCAAGACTCAACTGCTCTTCTAAAAGCCTTGCAAGCTCCCGACTGATGTTTGAAGAATTACCGTCAGAAAGCTCTTGCTTCATATTAATAACCCTGACATCCGGCAAATCCAAATCATTATATCTCTTTGAAAGCTTGTACAGCGAATATATGCCCGATAAGGCTTTGGAATAACTGTCAAGCGAAGGGGTTGCACTCGCAAGACATAACAGCCCGTTATGATACTTTATTCTGAGCTTAGCAATATCCTTAGTATGAAATCTGGGACTCTTTTCCGACTTGTATGTATGTTCCTGCTCTTCATCTATAACGATAAGACCTAAATTATCAAATGGCGCAAAAATAGCGCTGCGTGTGCCTATTGCGATTTTTGCTCTTCCGGTTTTTATCCTGCGGTACTCATCCATACGCTGACCGAGTGACATCGCACTATGAAAAACAGCAACAAGACTACCATATCTGTTACCAAAAAGAGAAATCATTTGAGGAGTAAGAGCAATTTCAGGAACCATTATAATAACACCGCGCGAAGAAGCAATAGCCTCATCGGCAAGACGCAAGAATACTTGCGTTTTTCCACTGCCTGTTACACCGTAAAGCAGAGATGTTTCTCCAACGGGCGAAAACATTTTTTCTTTTAATCCTTCAAAAGCCAAACTCTGTTCATCGTTTAAAACAATATCTTTTTTTATTTTATTTTCGTATCTATTATACGGAATACGAAACTCCTGTTTTTCAAAAGACTCAAGTATACTCTTTCCGACAAGAGCATTTACAACCGATAATGACGCGCCTGTAAAGTACTGCAGTTCCTTAACGCTTACTTCACCCGCTACGCTAACGGCATCAAAAACATCCTTTTGACGCGGCGTAAGTTTAATACCGGCAACAAAGTTCTCAGACACTCTTACATACCGTCTGGTAAAATCGTTCATTTTGCGCTTCGGCGTTACGGTATGCAGTATCGCAAATTTATCGGTTAGAGAAAAAATCAAATCCTCATAGTTTTTAAAACAGGGTTTAATTTTATCAATCGATAATTCGCCCTTTTCCGAAAGCAGGTTAAAAAGCGCCGCTTCATCATCGCTAAGTAAAGAATTATCGGCAAATTCGGGATTAACAGAATAAAAATCCTTTAGCTGAAGTTTAAGGCCTGCCGGCAACATAGCGTTAATTGCATCAAAATATGTGCAGAACACATTATCATGCATCCAAGCACAAATTTTAAGCATTTCAGCATTTAAAACCGGTGATTCATCAACAACGGAAATTATATATTTAAGCCCGGCATTATCATCATAAGCGGATAGCGCCATAACCATACCAATTCTGGTACGATTACCCTTGCCGAAAGGCACGGAAACACGATGTCCTTCGAAAACTGCTGATTTAAGCGGTTGCGGCACAAGATATGAATATAACTTATCATACGAGCCCACGGCGCCATCTAAAGCGATTTGCGCCACAGTAAACATACTCATTGTTTTGCTCCGTAATCAGATGAGTCCTTTTTCACTTGCTAACTTGTTGATTGCAATGCTGACAGGCTTTTCAGTCAATATTTCTTCGTTTTTTTCAGCCTCTGAAGAAATTTCACGAGCACATTTTGAAATGTCTGTTACAAGACGATAACGGTTATCATAATCTTCAATAAGTTTTCCAATTGCGGGATTAAGCATAATAAATACCTCTCATTTATTTAAAATTTTATTTATAAACTGAATATTACGGTCAGTACGAAGACGATCAAGCCTTATAATATCGGCAAAATCTGCTACTGCTTTATCTAAATCGTCGTTAATAACAACATAATCATATTCGAAAGCTCTCTCAATTTCGCCTAAAGCGTATGATAATCTCTGACGGATTTTATCTTCGCTTTCAGTCCCCCTACATAAAAGACGAGCTTTAAGAGCATCAATTGAAGGCGGCAAAATAAAAATGCTTGTACATTCCGGTAAAGACTTTCGTATCTTTGCCGCACCGTTTACATCCACCTCTACTAATATATCATCACCGTTTTCTATTGCGGATATTACCGGCTCTTTCGGTGTACCATAATAATTATCGGCAAAATAATTATATTCAAGCAGTTGATCATTTTTTATCATTTCTTCGAATTCTTCTTTGGAAATAAAATTGTATTTTTCTCCCGGCAGTTCATTATCTCTCATTTTACGAGTTATAGAAGAAATTGAAAACTTAATTTCCGGGCACAGCTTAAACAATTCAACCAACAGCGTATCCTTACCGGAGCCGGAAGGCCCCGAAACAATAAACAATCTACCTTTATTCATTTATTGTAAGCTCCTTATCTTCCGAATTGTATTCCTCAATTCTACTAACCAATGTTTCAGGTTGCAAGTACGAAAGTATGATATGGTCACTATCCATAACTATCACCGTACGGGTTCGTCTGCCATGAGAAGCATCAATAAGCGTACCATCATCCTTTGCTTCCTGAACAATCCTTTTAATAGGAGCTGATTCCGGAGTAACAATAGATACAATGCGATCAGCATTGACCATATTGCCAAAACCTATATTTATAAGTTTCATTGTGCCACCTTTATTCAATATTTTGAATTTGCTCTCTTATTTTTTCAATTTCTGCTTTGATATCAATAACAATTTTTCCGATTTCTATATCCTGAGCTTTAGAGCCGATAGTATTGGTTTCACGGTTCATTTCCTGAACAATAAAATCGAGTTTTTTACCAATATCACCACCGGCGCTAAGAAGTGATTTCAGAGCAGAAATATGACTTTTAAGTCTGACCGTTTCTTCTGCAACAGCAATTTTATCGGCAAAAATTGCCGTTTCAGTTAAAATGCGCTGCTCGTCAACCGTTTTATCCGATAAAAGGTCTTTGATTTTTTCCTCAAGACGAATACGATACTCTTTAACGGTCTCAGGCGAGCGTTCCTCAATAATATCAACCTTGCCGAGTATTGTATCCGCACGAGAAATTATATCTGCGACCAATTTTTCACCCTCAACCGCCCTGGCTTCAATAAAGCTGTCAAGCGCATTATTTGTAGCATCAGCAACTAAATCAGTAATAAAACTCTCGTCAACATCTACAGTTCTAACACTGAATAAATCCTTATTATTTGCCAAAGACGATAACTTAATATCATCTTTAATCTTGTATTTCTTCGAAATTGAGCGCAAAGCCGAAATATATGCCGCGGCGTATGCTTCATTAACATCTAACGCAACAGAATTATCTGCATTATTAATAACTGCCACCGACACTTCAACCTTACCGCGAACAATCTTTGATTTAATAATTGATTTAATCTTTTCATCCAAAAACTGATATGCGCGAGGAATTCTTGAACTGTATTCAAAATATCGATGATTAACCGATTTAATTTCAACGGTAACCTCAACAGAATCTCTAATTATATTATTTCTGCCAAACCCGGTCATACTGCAAACCGTAATAATCAACTCCTAAGGCCAAAATACCCCCAAATATTTCTAATTATTTTACCAAATTTTCAAATGTTTGTCAAATCAAATAATAATTAAAACAAAACTGTAAACTTTTAAAAAGTTCTTGACAAATTATGAATAATGTAATATTATAAAATTGTTCCATTTGGTACAGTTTTGCGAGGTGGAAAACATTAAAGTTTTTGACGGATTTAATAATTCAACGATAGATACAATTCTTTCTCTTGCCGAAGAAATAATTTTCGAGAAAAATAAAAACATTTATAGAAGCGGATGCATAGGTTATCTGGCTTCCGGCAGTGCAAAAGTTATCAGAACCGGAAGCGGAGGAAACAGCATAACCGTCAGAAATGTTAACAGCGGTGACATATTCGGCTGCGCTTCAATTTTCGGTGATTGGAACAATGATTTCAGCAAAATCATTTCACAGAACAAATGTCAGGTCAAATATTTTAGCGAAGATGTTTTTATATCCGTTTTAAAGAATTATTCTCAATTCTCCATAAACTATATTTCTTTTCTGACAGACAGAATAAGATTTCTCAACAGGCGGCTTGACACTTTCAGCGCCGGCAGTACGCAAAATAAATTGTATGAATTCTTGCTATCCAATGCAGATAATAATAACGAGGTAAACCTTAATATCAGTTTGTCCGAGCTTGCAAAAAGGCTTGGCATCGGAAGAACAAGTTTATATCGCGATATTACATATCTGGAGGAAGCGGGATTAATAATCAGAAACAGCAAAAAATTTATTATTAAATAAAGGTGATTAAAATGAAAAAAACAGTAAAAATTTTATCTTTAATACTCGCTGTAGTATTAGCGCTTTCACTTGTCGGTTGCGGAACGCAAAACGAAGTGGCTGAAAGTGAACCCGAAAAAGCAGAGACATATGTCGGTACCGATATGAGTGTCGCCTGCCTTAAAGGTCCTACCGGTGTTGGTATGACCCGCCTTATGGAACAAAGCGCAGAAAAAAAGACTGCTAACAACTACACATTCACAGTAGCAACAGCACCTGATGAGATTTCCGGGAAGATACTCACAGGTGAGCTTAATATTGCTTCCGTGCCTACTAACCTTGCTGCTAAACTTTACAAAAAGAGCGAAGGCAAAATCACAATGCTTGCAGTTAACACTTTAAGCGTGCTGTCAATCATTGAAAATGGCGACAGTGTAAAAACAGTTGCCGATTTAAAAGGCAAAACTATCTATTCAACCGGTGAAGGTTCAAACCCGGAATATATATTAAAGTATGTTCTTACAAGCAATGGTTTAGACCCCGAAAAGGATGTTACTATTAAATTTGTAACCGAAAACGATGAGCTTACCGCCGCACTTATCAGCGGTAACGCTGATGTTGCGTTAGTGCCAGAACCTCTTGCTACAACTATTCTTACTAAAAAAGAAACCCTTACCCGTGCATTAAGTCTTTATGATGAATGGAATAAAATATCCGACAGTAAAATTATGATGGGTTGCGTTGTTGCTCTTAAATCTTATGTTGAACAGAACAAAGAGCAGGTTGATAAGTTTTTAGAGGAATACAATGAGT
Organism: Oscillospiraceae bacterium; assembly: GCA_902766755.1. Classification (GTDB taxonomy): domain Bacteria; phylum Bacillota; class Clostridia; order Oscillospirales; family Acutalibacteraceae; genus UBA737. Next base: position 12,160 of record CACXEV010000034.1, read on the forward strand.
CTATAAACTTTGTAAACAGCAATGTTGACGATGCAGCAACACTTTGCGAAAAGTATGAGATTATTCCTGCCGCGGCAGTTGCTAAAGCGGCAATACCTAACTGCAACATCAAATATGTTGACGGCAAAGAAATGAAGACTTCTATAGAAGGATACTTTAAGGTTTTATTCGATGCGGATCCCACCTCTATAGGCGGCGGTATGCCGGGAGCCGACTTCTATTATAATGCCGACTAATTATATTAAAAAACTATTATATGTTTTCCTTGCAATCGCCTTCTGGTTTTTTGTCTGGGAGGCGGCAAGTTTTTTTATAAACGATAATTTAAAACTGTTTCTACCCTCTCCTGTTCTTGTCTTTAAAGCGTTAATCCGTCTTATAAATAAGTTGTCGTTTTGGCAGGCTGTCTTATTAACACTGCTGCGAATTTTCACCGGTTTTATATGTGGTGTCTTAACAGGAACTTTTTTTGGTATTCTTACAAGCCATTTAAAGATATTTGATGCTATATTTTCTCCGGCAATGAGAATTATCAGAGCGGTGCCTGTAGTTGCATTTATAATACTTGCTTACCTGTTTATTAATGTAAACTATTTGCCTATATTCATATGTTTTCTTATGGTAATGCCGCTTATTTGGCAAACTGTCCACGATGAGCTTTCATCTTTTGATAACGATCTGTCTGAAATGGCAACAGTGTTTAATATAAAGGGATTTAAAAAACTGTTTTTAATTAAATTTGTCACTATTTCCGATAAGATTATTACAACTATGGTAAACGGCATCGGTCTTGCATGGAAATCAGGTATTGCAAGCGAAGTTTTATGCACGCCGGCAATATCTTTAGGCAAAAATCTTTACAGAGCAAAAGGCAATATAAACTATGATGAGGTATATGCAATAACGCTTATTGTTGTTATTTTAAGTATTCTTATTGAACTGCTTATCAAGTATACCTACAGTAAGAAACTGAGAACGGAGAAAAAAGATGATTAGTTTTGAAAATGTTGATTTTTCATATAACGATAATCAAATAATTAAAAATCTCTCCTTTAAACTAAATGACGGTGAAAGTTTACTGATAACAGGTCATTCAGGTTGTGGAAAAACAACTGTTGCCCGTTTGATTTTAGGATTATTAATGCCTGATAGCGGAAAAATCAGCGCTCCGGAAAAAATATCCACGGTTTTTCAAGAAGACCGACTTATAAGCAAATTTAATGTACGGAAAAATATTTATTTACCTCTTTCAAAGCATCGGTATGGATTTGCAGATAAACTAATAAGCGAATTTGGTTTTGACGATATTGCCAACAGTTCAATAAGCAGATTAAGCGGTGGTATGAAGAGGCGCATAGCAATTATCAGGGCAATAGCTTACGGCGGTAATGCACTTATCCTTGATGAACCGTTTAACGGTATTGACAGCCGCAATGTTTCTCTTATTAAGGATATAATAATGCGTGAGTATACTGAAAAAAGCAAAAGTGTTATAATAATATCACATAATAAATCAGATGTTGTAGCTACAAACTCAAAAATTCTCGAGTTATAAAATAGAGTTTAAATTAGACCGAAGGGCGTAAAAGCTCTTCGGTCTAATTTTATTTTTCTATTATAGTTACATTTTTAAAGGTTATAATCATTCCAAATTCCGGAATCTCAAGAGAAATCGGTAAACCGTTTGGTGATGCGGTTAAAATATATTTATTGCCGTTACACTC
>CACXEV010000035.1 GCA_902766755.1 Oscillospiraceae bacterium
AAATATCCTCTAACTTTATTTTTGCATTTATGATAGGATTCTTGTTTGTTATCTGTATATCGTTGACTATTATTGTATCTGAACAAAATGAAAAAATCAGATGTCTTATACAAGAGCTCAGTATTATAAAGGAAGAAATCAAAAATTAAAAAATGCCATATAATTTACTTGCCATTGGCAGGATTGTCGAGTACTTTTCCGTTTTCTGAAAAACGTGAGCCATGGCAGGGGCAGTCCCATGACCTTTCTGCAGCATTCCACTTAAGCGCGCATCCAAGGTGCGGACAACGCCTATTTGACAATGTAAGAAAGCTTTTTATTGCTTCAAAACCGTTTACAAACAACTGTGGTTTTATGATACTTCTCGACGGATTAAAAACATCGGCATACTCATTATTTCTTTCAAGTATTTTATCAGTCAGCTGCAAAGCAGCAGTCATTGCCCCAGTAATACCCCACTTATTAAATCCGCTTGCCACATAAAAATTATGTGTATTTTTAGAGTACCGTCCGATATACGGTATATCATCAAGTGACATACAGTCCTGTGCCGCCCAATAGTATTTTTCGTGCGCCATTGGATACGCAGTTTTTGCAAATTTTCTTAGTTCATTCCAATTTCCGCCATTGTGACCGGTTCTGTGGTCTCCGCCACCAAGTAATAGATAGTTTTTGTAATTTCTGAATGATAGTCCGACTTTTGCTTCGTCAACATACATACCGTCAAGTGCTTTAGCATTTTCAAGTGCAATAACATACGAGCGATGTTGATAAAGCTTTAAAAAATAGCTTCCGTGCTTATTTATAAAAGGGAAATGCGTAGTAGCAATAACTTTATCGGCAATTATTTTTCCGTTTTTTGTGACTGCTGTATTGCCAATCATTTCACTCACAAAGGTGTTTTCGTAAATGTTTAAATCTTTACTTATAGCACCGAGAAATTTAAGAGGATGAAATTGTGCCTGGTTTTTAAACCTAACTGCGCCGGCTGTTTTTAGTGGTAAATCCGGCGTTTCGATATAATCGGCTTCAAATCCGATTTTGCATAATGCGTTTAACTCGTTTTCAAGTTTATTTCTATCGTCAACGCTATAAACATAATTATCCTTAATTTCATAATAGCATTCGATTATTTTAGAAAGCTCAGCATACTTATTAAACGCTGTCTTATTTGCGGCGAGGTATTGCTGAGTTTTTTCTATTCCATAGGTTTTAAGTATCTTTTGATAAATCAGACCGTGTTGATAAGTGATTTTGGCGGTCGTGTTTTGCGTAGTACCGGAGCAGATTTTATTCTTTTCCACTAAGACGCATTTTACTCCGTTTTTATGAAGAAAATATGCAGTAAGTATACCTGCTATACCTCCTCCGATAACCAGTACATCAGTGCGAATATCTTTCCTTAAGTTTGGAAAGCTCGGTAATATTGCAGTTTCCCACCAAATCGATTGCATTTTTGCCCCTCTTTTTAATTTCGATAAGTTTATTATTACAAATAGACTTATATATATTCAATCAGTACTATTTTCAATTCCTTATCATACCATTGTTATTAAAGGAGGAATTATATGAAAGTTACGGCTTATAACAGAACAGAAGCTGTGAATTATGCAAGAAAGTGGGCGCTTTTACGAAATCCGGATTATTATGATTTTCAAAATTTAGGGGGCGATTGTACAAATTTTGCATCTCAAAGCATTTTTGCCGGAGCAAAGGTTATGAATTCAACGAAAGTTACAGGATGGTATTACTACTCTCTTTTAAACCGCTCTGCATCCTGGACAGGTGTTGAATACCTTTATGATTTTTTAATTAATAATAAATTGGTAGGCCCTTATGCACGGATTGTATCAGGCGAGAGGGCACAGCCCGGTGATATTGTACAGTTAGCGGATAGTAGCAGAGATTTTTATCACTCTTTAGTTATTACAGAAATAACTCCGGAAATCCTTGTTTGCGCACATACTTATGATGCATTAAATCGACCGCTTGCCTCTTATACCTATTATACTGCAAGATTTATTCATATTGAGGAAGTAAGGAAATGGTGATGAGCGGAGTTTTGTTTGGAAATCACTGCATTTGTTTTTGTTTATGGTCATTTTAACAGTCAGATATTCATATCTTATTACAAGCGAAAAGGGGAGTTTGTAATTGGATATATTAAATCGTTTTAAGAAGAGACTAATTGTTATAATAGCTGTTTGTATGGTTGCTGGATTTGGTTATGTACGTAAGGCTGTAATACCTACTCTAGCAATTCCTGAAAATAACAAAACAGTGATATTAGACCCCGGTCACGGCGGGTTTGACGGTGGTGCCGGAGCAGATGACGGTACACTCGAAAAAGATATAAATCTTGACATATCACTAAAAACACGCAATTTTTTGCAATTTTACGGATATAATGTTATAATGACGCGTACAATCGATACCGGTACAGAAGATAACCCGGATTTAAGCATATCCAATCGTAAAAAAAGTGATTTAAACAATAGATTAAATATGATGCAATCGGGTAGTAATTCAATATATGTAAGCATTCACTTGAATAAGTTTACAACTTCTGCCGCTAAAGGTACACAGGTGTTTTATTCTCCGAATTTCAGCGAGGCAAGAGTGCTCGGAGAATGTATACAAAGCTCGGTTATTTCACTTTTGCAACCTGATAATCATAGGGTAATAAAGCAGGGGACCGACAGCACATATTTGCTTAAAAATGCAAAAATACCGGCTGTAATAGTTGAGTGCGGGTTTTTAAGTAATAAGGCGGAACTTGCAATGCTAAAGGATGAAGCTTATCAAAACAATTTGGCGTTTTGTATAGCTTCGGGTATATTAAAATATTATTCAACTGTTTGACAGTAAAAACAAATGCAGTCTTATACTAAGACTGCATTTGTTTATAGCTTATATTCCATACCAAGCATTTTATATTTTGCACCGGCAAGAGCGTTATACGGGAGCTTTTCCCAATTGCTTTCACCGATAATTTTCTTGATTTCCAAAAGATTATTTTCAGTATCAGTGATTTTCGGTATTAGCGGTGTTCTTATAATATAAGGCTTTCCGGTGGAATTTAAGTATCTGAAATTTTTAATAATCAACTCATTGTTTACACCGGTATACTTTTTATGAAGTGCTGAATCAGCGAGCTTGATATCCATTATAACAAAATCAAGTTTATCAACAACTGATTTAAAAATCTTCTCTTCAGCGAAACCGCTGGTTTCGATACACAAGTGATAATCCTTTAAAAGATTAATAAGTTCTGAAAGAAAAGAAGGTTGAAATAATGGCTCACCGCCGGAAAAAGTAAATCCTCCAAAACTGTCCCCCAGCACATCGGCATTGCTTTTAAGCTCCTTTGCAAGTTCTGCAGCATCAACGGTTCTGCCTGCTATTTCAAGGCAGTTTTCCGGACAAATATGCACACATCTGCCAAACGGTTTACATTCTTCGTGTTCGCACGGCTTGAAACATAAACCGCAGTGCCTGCACTTATTCTCCTTAAACATTAATTGCGGTTTTGAGATTAATCCTTCCGGATTATGGCACCAAAGACAATGAAGCGGACATCCTTTTAAAAATACTGTTGTACGAATGCCCGGTCCGTCATGAACAGCCATTTCTTTTATATCAAAAATCGTACCTAACATATCTGAAGTCGCCTTATACAGAATAAGCTTGCCTTGCCATTACATGGTCTTGATACTCTTTGTCAAGCTCAACAAAGTATGCGCTCCAGCCCCAAATACGAACAACAAGTTGTTTGTGATTTTCCGGGTGAATTTGAGCATCTTTCATCATTTCAAGATTAACGGTATTAAGCTGCAACTGATGACCTCCGCGGTCGATAAAATTCTTAACTAAAGCCCCTACTTTTACAATACCGTCATTATCACTGAATAAACTTTGATGAAATTCAAGCGTAAGAGGTCCGCCGTTAATAGCACGGTTAAAGTGCTGTTTAGACATAGAAGCTATTACAGATACCGGGCCTTTTACATTTGCAAACAAGCTTACAGAGAAATTAGTTCCAAAAGGCTCATGAGCTTTTCTGCCGTCCGGCGAAGCGCCGATTTCATTTGCGTGCCATAAATAATACATAGCACTGCCGGTACCGGCTCTGTATATTCCGCCACGACAGTTAACTTTGCCTTCAAGCGATTGTGCAAAGGCATCTAAAAGTGCTGTTGCAATACTGTCAACAAAGTCGTCGTTATTACCAAGCTTAGGACTTTCAAAACGGAGCTTATGCAAAAGTTCAGGTGAATTTTCAAAGTTTTCGTCAACCGCTTTGATATAGTCTTCCTTTGAAATTGTTTTTTCTTCGAAAACATATTTTTTAATTGCCGCAAGACTATCAGCCGCGGTTGCTATACCAGTACCGTGAATACCGAAATTGTTGTATTTACCGCCTGAATAAATATCGCAGTCCATCAGTACATTCATAAAGGGAGAGGGAATAAACCACAAATCCTTAATGTTTTTGTGAATTTTTTCAGTTTCTTTTGATATTTCTGATTTTACAGCATCAAAAAACTCATCATAGGTTTTACTTAAAATAAGGCTGTTATGAAATGCTGTGTCAACAGCTTTTGGATATGAAAGCGCCGCTATATTGGCGACATCTGCGCCAACATTTGGTATTATAAATTCCCAACACGCCGCAACAGTATAGTTAACGGCATCGTTATGCTCATAGCCTATGCTTTCAAGAGCCGGAATAACAATATCATCGTTTGAGTATTGCGGAAACCCGAGACCGGCCTTTGTGAGCTTCGTAGCTTCTGTATAACGCTCAGCAGGCGTCTTTTTAGAAACGCGAAGATTTATCTTCGGGTCGATTAATTTGTTGTTACAGGATGCTTTAAGGCAAAGCTCTGATAGAAGATTAAAAACTTCGTTGCCGTTTTCGTCCATACCGCCAAGCATCATACTTTGACCGTTATCACCCTGTTGTACTCCAACATAAATATCGCTATCCTTGTTAAAGGATAAAAAGAAATCTTCTAAAAGTTCAAGTGCGGTAGCTTCATTATAAATGCCTGCATCTATATCATTTTTAAGATAATCATACATATATTTATCAAAACGACCGACAGTATTATGATAATTTCCCTCAAGCCAAAGGGAATAATGAAGAATACGGAAAAACTGTAATGCTTCCCTGAAATTGCGCGCACTGTATCTCGGCACTCTTGATAGCACTTCTACCAAATCATCTCTGCCTTGTTTTTTGGCTTCTTCTAAATACTTGTCGGATAAAGCAATTATACTGTCAATTGAGCGCTTACCGTATTCATCAGCCGACTTACGCTTTTCCAGAAGACCTACTTTAATAGTATCATAGTAGTTAGGGGAGAGATTTGACATAAATCCAAGCTCGTGGATGTAGTGCTTACTGTTAATGTCTTCCCATTCCTTTTCGGTGAAAATAGCCGGTAAATTTGCGACAGTTCGCATAAATACTATCTTTTCATCGGGAAGAATAACTGCTTTTTCTTCGTTTGCCACTCGCTCAAATCGGTCAATCATACGCTCAATAGGAGAAAGCCCTTTATTAGAGTACTCATTTGCCAAATCCCAATCAACATTATGACGGTATTTGTGATGTTCTTTATTAATTATTGTATTGTATAGTTTACTGCCGTTTAACATATTATCAGCCTCCAATATTATTTTATTGCAAAAAGTTGACATTTTCTCGCAATATGTTATAATATAGTAGCAATAATTTATCTTTTACGGAGGGAATATGGTATTTCATCAGCCTCATAATTCAATGGGGAATTATAACTTTAACGCGCGGATATATAGTAATGAAGTCTGGCAGCATCATTTTCACAAGAATTTAGAGCTGATTTATGTAATATCCGGCGAGGTAAGATGTGAAGTTAATAATAATGTGTATAATCTTACCTCCGGCGATTTCGGTCTCTGTTTACCCTATGATGTTCATGCATATACACCGGCAGATAAAACAGAATACTATGTGTGTGTGTTTTCTGCAGACTATGTTCGTTTATTTGAAAAACATATAAAAGGGAAAAGTGCTAACGGTTTCAAGTTCAGACCGGATATTAAGATTTCTTCTTTTTTAAGGGAAAATCTTGTTAATAATGATAAACAGACCGTTTATTCGTTAAAATCATGCCTTTATACTATTTGTGATGAGTTTTTAAAATCGGTAACACTGTCCGATAATTTGGACAGAAAACAGTCTATAATAACTATAACGGATTATTTGGCACAAAATCACACTCAAAACATTAGTCTTAAAGATTTAGCAGAACTGTTAGGCTATGATTATCATTATGTTTCAAGATATTTTCATTCGGTGTTTGATATGTCTTTCGCCGAGCTTTTAGCCGCATACAGACTTGAAACGGCGATATGCCTTATGGATGAGACAGATAAAAAAATAGCCGATATTGCTTTTGAAAGCGGATTTGGAAGTGTTAGAAGCTTTAACTACACCTTTAAAAAGAATTTCGGAATAAGTCCAAACGAATATAGGAGAAAAAAATAATGGTGCAAAAATCAAAAATTGTTTATGTATGTACGTCTTGCGGTTATGAAAGTGTTAAATGGGTAGGTCAATGCCCGGATTGTCACGAGTGGAACACTTTAGAGGAACAGCTAAGTTCTCCTGTTGGTAATTCGCCTTTAGTAGCACGAAAAAGAATTGCAGAGGCTGAAATATTAAGTAATGTAAATACTTCAGGTGAACATAGATGCCTTTCCGGTATTTCTGAATTTGACAGAGTGCTCGGCGGCGGTGTTGTAAAAGGATCTGTAGTGCTTTTAAGCGGTGATCCGGGTATCGGCAAATCAACAATACTTTTGCAATTATGCGAAGCTTTTAAAAATACACTTAACATTCTTTATGTTTCGGGTGAGGAGTCGTCTGTTCAAATTAAGCTTCGCGCCGGGAGACTCGGCGTTTCCGGTACAAACGTTAGAATTATTACAGAAACCGATACCGGTGCTGTTTGTGAATATATTAAAACTAATATGCCGGATATGGTAATGATCGATTCTATTCAGACAATGCGTATCGAAGAAATTGTATCATCTGCCGGAAGTATTGTTCAGGTCAGGGAATCAACCAATATGTTACTACATACGGTAAAGCCTCTTGATATACCGCTTTTTATAGTAGGCCATGTAAACAAAGGCGGTGATATTGCCGGCCCTAAGGTGCTTGAGCATATAGTCGATACGGTGCTTTATTTTGAAGGTGAAAGAAATCAATCATATAGAATTTTGAGAGCTATTAAAAACCGTTTTGGCTCAACAAATGAAATAGGTGTTTTTGAAATGCGCGAAGACGGTCTTTATGAGGTTTCAAATCCTTCGGCAATGATGTTGTCAGGCAGGCGGCCTGAAGTATCAGGCGGTTGTATAACTTGTATGATAGAGGGAACGCGACCGATACTCTCTGAGGTTCAGGCACTCGTTACAACAACCGGCTTCGGCAATCCTCGCCGTATGTCTAACGGATTTGATTATAACCGTCTGAATATGTTATTGGCAATTCTTGAAAAGCGGCAAGGTTTGTATTATTCTAATCTTGATGCATATCTTAATGTTGTCGGCGGAATAAGGCTTACAGAGCCTGCCGCAGATCTGGCAATATGTATGGCGCTCGTATCGGGACTTCGTGATATTCCAATAGATGAGAAAACAATTGTTTTCGGCGAAGTTGGTCTTTCGGGTGAGATAAGGGCTGTTGATCGCGCTGAATCCCGGGTTAGTGAAGCAGCTCGTTTAGGATTTAAAAAGTGTATTTTGCCAAAAACCTATCTAAAAAACATTAACAGAATTCCTGAAGGTATCGAAATGATAGGAGTAAAAAACATAAAGGAAGCTATTGATTTAATTCGGTGATTTATCTCCAATTTTTAATTAGTTCACATATTATACTTTATATATTCAAAGTTTTGTGGTATTATTAAAATATAAAATATTGGAGGTGTATTATGGCTGTTAAATTAAATCCTGACGGGGAAGTTGTGAAGGTAATAAAAGAGGGACTAAAGCGTACAGGCGGATATTGTCCTTGCAGAACTGCGCGTACTGATGAGTATAAATGTATGTGCAAAGAATTCAGAGAACAAATTAAAGACCCGGATTTTGAGGGCTTTTGCCATTGTATGCTTTATTATAAATCAAAATAAAGGAGAATTTATTTATGACTGATTTTGAAGTAAAAATAACCGATCAAAATTTTAACGAGGTAGTACTTAATGCCGATAAACCGGTACTGATTGATTTTTATGCCGATTGGTGCGGTCCGTGCAAGATGATTTCACCAATTGTTTCAGAAATTGCAGAATCACACGATGAAATTATTGTCGGAAAAGTTAATGTTGACGAAAACCCGGCACTTACCGCAAAATTCGGTATAATGAGTATTCCTATGCTTGCGGTTATCAAAAACGGGGAAGTCACCGCTCAAAAGGTTGGATATTGCGATAAAGAGTCCATAGAGGGCATGCTTTTATGACTTTTGCTTTTTATGATACTAAACCCTATGACCGCGAAAGCTTTGAAAAAATATCTGAAAAGTACGGTATAACTTTTAAGTTCTTTGCAGATAAACTCAATATCAATACTGCAGAATTCTCTCGTGGATGTGACGGCGTATGCATATTTGTTAATGATACTGCCGATAAAGCAGTTATTGATAAGCTTTATGAGTTGGGTGTAAAGGCAATAGCTTTAAGGTGTGCCGGATATAATAATGTTGATGTTCACCATGCTTTTGGGAAAATACATGTGTTTCATGTGCCCGCCTATTCGCCTCATGCGGTTGCGGAACATGCCGCAGCACTGCTTCTAACAAGTATTCGCCGTATTCACAAAGCTTATATCAGAACGCGTGATTTTAACTTTAGTCTTGAGGGGCTTACGGGATTTGATCTTTTTGGTAAAACCGTTGGAGTAATTGGTACCGGTCGTATCGGTAAAGCCTTTATTAATATTTGTAAAGGCTTTGGTATGAATATTTTAGCTTATGATAAGTTTCCTGATGCCGGACTTGATGTAAAGTATACTGAATTAAATTTTCTTATAGAAAACAGTGATATTATTTCTCTTCATTGTCCGCTTAACAATGAAACCCATCATTTGATTAATTCCGATGCTATAAATTCGATGAAAAAAGGCGTTGTTATTATTAATACTTCACGCGGCGCTTTAATAGATGCCAACGCTCTTTTAGAGGGTATAAAGTCCCGTAAAATCGGTGCAGCTTGTCTGGATGTCTACGAAGAGGAAGCAGATATTTTCTTTGAAAACTTTTCAGGTCATATAATTGATGATGATACAATAGCGCGTCTTATATCAATGCCCAATGTAATTGTCACTTCACATCAGGCGTTTTTAACAAATGAGGCACTTGATAATATTGCGGAAACAACAGCAGAAAATATATGTGAGTTTTTTAAAAATGGTTATTCAAAAAATGAGCTTTGCTATAGGTGCGGCAAAACTGCTGACTGTGGCTCGGGCGGTAGACCGCAAAAGTGCTTTTAGCAATATGTTAAAGAATTAGGGAGTCCATAATATAAGGGCTCCTTAATTTTGACTTTTTGCAACAAATAACACTTGACTTTATTAAGTCAATATAATATAATAGTGTGGTCGCGATAAGCTGCTATGGCTCAGTAGGCAGAGCACTTCCTTGGTAAGGAAGAGGTCACCGGTTCGAATCCGGTTAGCAGCTCCATGAAAAGAGCACTTGCTTCTTGCAAGTGCTCTTTTCAATTCAAGCCGACTTATAGAGGCTTCGTATGTTACCATGCCCACGGGTTTGTCAACCGTTCACTAAAAGGTTGACATTTTTTCAGTGAAAAAACCGCCCTTTTCAAGTCCAGCCAACAAAAAATCCGTGTCACTGCAAAAGCAGCAACTCGGATTTTGGTGCCGGAAGCGGGACTTGAACCCGCACCCTGTTGCCAGGACCAGATTTTGAGTCTGGCACGTCTGCCAATTCCATCATTCCGGCATATTTTCACTGTCGGTAATTATACAACAGTTTTTTAATAAAATCAAGTACTAATTATTATTAAATAAATAACATTTTTGTTGTAATTTATGTAATATAATGTTATACTGTGTAACAGAAAACTTGTTTGGAGGGAGAAGCTTGGCGGAAAAAATTATTGTTACAAGTGATAGTACAACCGATTTGAGCCCGGAACTCTTGGAAAGATATGGAATTATTACTCTGCCTATGGGTATTACTTTAGGCGATAAAACATATCGTGACGGCGTTGATATTACTCCTGATTATATTTACGAATATCAAAAAAAATATGGTGAATTGCCAAAAACCGCGGCTACTAATGTGAGCGAATGTATTGATTTTTTTAAACCTTTAGTAGATAAAGGCTATACGATTATTCATTTTACTATCAGTTCTGAAATGTCTTCGACCTATAATAACTCTTGTATTGCAGCAGATGATTTTGAAAATGTATATGTTGTGGATACAAGAAATCTTTCTACCGGCGGAGGTTTATTATTACTTGCCGCTTGCGATATGATTAAAGAGGGTATCTCAGCACAGGATATTGCATACAGATGCCGTGATTTAGCGAATAATGTTGATGCTTCGTTTGTTATAGACAGTCTTGAGTATTTATATAAAGGTGGCAGATGTTCTGCTCTTTCTATGCTTGGAGCTAATCTCCTGAAGCTTAAACCTTGCATCGAGGTTAAAAACGGTGCAATGGGCGTAGGTAAAAAATATCGCGGTAAATTTGCGGATGTTTTAAAGCAGTATGCTGAAGATCGTTTGGTTGATAAAGATGATCTTGTACCAACCCGTGTCTTCATAACACATGCCGGTTGTGAAAAGCAAGTAGTAGACAGTATTGTTGATTTGGTAAAATCAAAAGGTATATTTGATGAGGTTTTTGTTACGCGTGCGGGTTGCACTGTTTCATCTCACTGCGGAGCTAATACTCTTGGTGTGTTATTTATAAGAAAGACCCAACTTAAGTAACCATAATGATTTATTTACATAGTATAAAGCAGGGGCGTTCGCAGGATCCTGCTTTTTCGGCGGTAGTAGGTTACTATCTTTAAGGTACCGGATGTTGCCCCATATATAAAGGCTCTCTCCGATTTTGGAGAGAGCCGATTTTGTTATTATAAAGCTGATATCATCTTATCAATTGCTTCATCACTTGAAAAATCAAGTTTATCAAACTTATACAGCGACCAATTTTCTGTATGTTTAATCTCACTACCGGGCGTTACATGCTCTATAGGACCTAAAGTTTCAATTTCTATAAACTTATCGCAATTATATGTTTCAAATGAGCAACCGTTATCGAAATATTGCTTTTTATCGTGGAATGTATCAAATTCCTTTCTGAAGACATTACCGTTGACAAAATAATAAGAATTTCCTCGTTTTAAATCAAATCCGAGCTTCATAGGTTTTTCTTCGGCGCTGTTCTCAATTACAGCGTATTTATCACTGATTTCATAGCGATAATCCTTAATATCCGTATATGGCCATACAGAAATTACACGATTAGGAAGAAGAACAGTATCATCATTGTTCATAGGTAAAACAAGTGTGCCGCCGGTGGTTGAAACCGTGAGAGCCCAAATAGAACAGTCGCGTGCGGTGTCACTGATATTTTTAAGCGACATATTAACCTGCATTTTTGCATCGTTACTATCCATAATAATTTCAAGGGTCTTCTTAAATCCGGCTTTTTCACTTGAATTAAAATTAAAAATTGCACCAGATTCTGTCTTTTGGTAGGAAACAGGGGAGTCATCCGGAGTGTATGTCAGCGGCCATTCCTCAGGAGCCGCCCAAATGCGATGACCTCCTAAGTTTTCCCACTTTTTACCGGCGCCAAAAAGTTTCTCATAAGACTCATCAGTTCTGCCGCCTAAAAGCTCACGGTCATCGCACATAATATTCTTACCGTCAATAAATCCGAAATAAATTATACGAGGTCCCACATCAAGTGTAATTATCGCTTTTATAGTACCGTTTGTGATTTCCAGGGCACGACCATAGTCTTTGTAAGCATCAAGTTCTTTAAAATTCAACATTATAAATCCTCCGATTTTAAAAATTTTCTTTTATATTCAAGTCCGGCTTCAAGCGGAACTTTGAGAGCTAAAGTATATATGTCGGTAGCGCGGCATTCTGTATCAAAAACTTTTTGTGCATCAGCGCCCAGTGCTTTAATTTGTGCCGGTTTTGTTAAAATATCATACATTACCCCTTTTGAGAGAATATCAAGCCCTTTTTCACTTACACCAAGTAGTCTGGTATATGGCGGAGTTTTCATAAAAAATGAGTTATCAAATCCTAAAAAAGCTGACATAATTATTCGCCTTACTCTGGCTAATGTGTATCTTTTGCTTTTTAACTGTGCTTGTAATTCCAGTAAATTTTTTGCAGAGCGAATGGCGAATTCAAGGCGGTTTTCAAGACCTTCGCTAATGTCCGGCAAGTGTAAAAAATCTTTTGCGGATTTTGTGCGTAAAACTGCAAGAACAGCGGTTTCAAGCCGAGTGTTATCGGCAATATTTTCCTCTTTGATTATTCCATGAAGATAACCCGGCATAAATCGTTCGGCAAAAGCTATGTTGTCGTGGGACAGTTCTTCTCGTATCATAGAGGACGATACAAAATCACCGGATACAAACTTACTGTCATGTCCGGCGCCCTGCCGTTTAATACACCTGAAATTCATGGGTAAATTGAGCTTTTTTGCCGCAATTATATATTCCAATCCCAAATTATCGTTAGGACTATTAAGAATACTCTTATCTGCACCAAGAGAAACGGCAACAGCTTCACGAGCAGAGGCAAATGTAATGGCATCGTTAACTCTTTCTGTAAGACGTGAAAAAAACATATCTGAACATAAAATATCCGCGGTATATAAAAGCCTTTCAATATCGCCGCATTCACTGCCGAAAATTATTTCATCACAACCGATGCTGTAAAGTTGCCAAACGCCGCCGAGTGCAAAATTTTGCGCTGTTGACATACTCCATAAAACAGGCAATTCGGCAACAATATCAACTCCTGCTTTGAGCGCACACTTTGTTCTTAATTCTTTTTCAAAAACAGCACATTCGCCGCGTTGAACAAAGTTGCCGGATATAACAGCTGCAACCGGCTTATTAAGCTTTTTTGCTTCATCAATAAGCAGTTTATGACCAAGATGTAACGGATTAAACTCCGCTATAATACCGGTAATAGCCAAAATATCCGTCCACCTTTCAAAAAGCACTTGAAAAATATGCTAAAATAAAGTATTATAGTCATTAGTGTAATTTTATCATAAATTTACAAATTCTGCAATAATAATGTTGGGAGAAAAGTAATATGAAAATTTTTGTTGTAAATGCCGGTAGTTCATCACTTAAATATCAACTTATTGATATGGATAATGAAAGTGTTCTGGCAAAAGGTCTTTGTGAACGCATAGGTGTAACCGGCGCTATTTCTCATAAAGCGGCGGACGGTAGGGAATACAAGGCTGAAACGCCGATGCCTACTCACAGTGAAGCTTTTGAGGCTGTTGTATATGCAATGATGAAGAGTGATGCTAAGGTTATTGACTCTTTTGATGAAATTTCAGCTATTGGACATCGTATAGTACAAGGCGGTGCAATTTTTAAAGGTTCATGTCTTGTTAACGATAAGGTCATTGAACAGATTTCCGAGCTTGGCGCTATGGCTCCGCTTCATAATCCGGCTCATGTTATTGCAATAAAGGCTTGTATTAAAACATTTGGTGAGAAAATTCCGCAGGTTGTTGTATTTGATACTTCTTTCCACCAGACTATGCCGCCTAAAGCATATATGTATGCATTGCCTTATGATTATTATGAGCGCCTTGATGTACGCAAATACGGTGCACACGGCACTTCTCATCATTTTGTAAGTGACCGTGTAGCAGTTCTTGAAAACAAGGATAAAAAGGATTTGAAAATTATAACCTGTCACCTCGGAAACGGATGCTCAATCACTGCAATTAAAGACGGTGTTTGTGCCGATACTTCAATGGGCTTTACTCCGCTTGACGGTTTTATGATGGGCACGCGCTCCGGTTCTCTTGATCCTTCCGCTCTTACATATATTGCAGAAAAAGACAATTTAAGCGCAGCAGATATTAATACAATCTGTAATAAAAAATCCGGTATGCTCGGAATTTCCGGCGTTTCAAATGATAACCGTGATGTTGCCGCGGCGGCTGAATCAGGCAATGAGCGCGCTCGTCTTGCTATTGATATGCAGCGTTATCAGATTCTTAAATTCATAGGATCTTATATTGCCGCTATGAACGGTGTAGATGCAATAGCGTTTACTGGCGGTATTGGCGAAAATGATCCTGAACTTCGTGAGTATATTTGTGAAAACTTGAAATATATGGGTGTTAAAATTGATGAGACGGCTAATAAGTGTCGCGGAAAAGAAGTAAAAATTTCTACTGATGAAAGCCGTGTTGATGTTTTTGTAATTCCTACCAACGAGGAGTTAGCTATTGCGCGCGATACTCTTGCAATCATTTCAAAATAAAGGAGCATTCCTTATGAATTCTAATGAGCTAAAAAATGCAATTAACGCCGGAAAATTTGATGAAGAATTTTTGCGGCTTTATGGTGAAACTAACGCACCTCGTAACCGTTTTACTAACGCTGTTGACGATTATGTGAAGTTATACGGCGATAGCGAGGATTTACGCATATTTTCCGCACCCGGCAGAACAGAAATCGGCGGAAATCATA
>CACXEV010000036.1 GCA_902766755.1 Oscillospiraceae bacterium
ATCGCCGCTATCGGGCAAAAGCGCCACTATCGTTTTACCCTCGTTTTGAGGCTCCTTTGCAAGCTCTATTGCCGCAAAGAGCGCCGCGCCTGATGATATACCTACCGAAATGCCCTCTTTTTGTGCGAGAGCTTTGGCGGTTGTAAACGCATCCTCGTTTGTAACGCGGAAAATCTTATCATAAACGCCTGTATCAAGCACATCCGGCACAAAGCCCGCGCCGATACCCTGAATTTTATGAGGTCCGGCGGTTCCCTCTGATAAAACGGGGGAGCTGTCCGGCTCTACCGCCACGATTTTTACCTTTGAGTTTTGCTCTTTTAAATAGGTGCCGACACCCGTAACAGTGCCGCCCGTTCCTACACCTGCTACGAATATATCCACTTCGCCGTCAGTATCGTTCCAGATTTCAGGGCCGGTTGTTGCCTTATGTATTGCCGGGTTTGCAGGATTTACAAACTGCCCGGGGATAAAGCTATCAGGCGTTTCTTCGGCTATTTCCTTAGCCTTGGCTATTGCGCCTTTCATACCCTTGGTACCGTCTGTGAGCACTATCTGAGCGCCGTAGGCTTTAAGGATGTTTCTGCGCTCAACGCTCATCGTTTCGGGCATTGTGAGTATTATGCGGTAACCCTTTGCCGCCGCTATTGCGGCAAGACCTATGCCGGTGTTGCCGGATGTGGGCTCTATAATAACCGAGCCGGGCTTTAACTCACCCTTTTCCTCGGCATCCTCTATCATCGCCTTGGCAATTCTATCCTTTACGCTTCCTGCCGGATTAAAGTATTCGAGCTTTACTAAAACCTTTGCCTTTAACGACAACTGATTTTCTATATTGCTTACTTCCACAAGCGGTGTGCTTCCTATAAGCTCCGCCGCGCTTTTATAAATTTTGGACATAATATTTTCCTCCTTATTTTATGGCGTTAAAGCCGTTTTCAAGGTCTGCGATAATATCGTCAATATGCTCTGTGCCGATAGAAAGCCTTAATGTGTTTTCGTGTATGCCCTGGGCTTTAAGCTCCTCTTCTGACAACTGCGAATGGGTAGTTGTGGCCGGATGGATTATAAGGCTTTTAACATCGGCAACATTGGCAAGCAGAGAAAAGATTTTAAGCGCATCGGTAAAGCGCCACGCCTCTTCCTTTCCGCCCTTGATATCAAATGTAAATATCGAGCCGCCGCCGTTCGGGAAATACTTTTTATAAAGGCTGTGCTGCGGATGTGTTGGCAGTGCCGGATGATTTACCTTTTCAACAAGCGGATGATTTGATAGGTAATCGAGCACCTTTTTGGTGTTCTCAGCGTGCCTTTCGAGCCTGAGTGACAGCGTTTCCACGCCCTGCAAAAGCAAAAACGCGTTAAAGGGTGATATCGCCGCGCCGGTATCACGAAGTAAAATTGCTCTGATATATGTAACAAACGCCGCAGGCCCTGCCGCCGCAGTGAATGATACGCCGTGGTAGCTATCGTTTGGCGCGGCTATATTCGGGTATTTTTCGGGCGACCAGTTAAACTTGCCGGAATCTACTATAATTCCGCCGAGTGTTGTGCCGTGGCCGCCTAAAAACTTGGTAGCCGAATGTACAACTATATCCGCGCCGTACTCGATAGGTCTTATAAGATAGGGGGTGCCGAAGGTGTTATCAATCACAAGCGGTATGCCGTTTTCGTGGGCTACTTCCGCTAACGCCTCAATATCCGCCACCTCACTGCCGGGATTAGATAAAACCTCGGCAAAAATCGCCTTTGTTTTCGGATTTATCGCGGCGCGCACCTCATCAATGTTGTTTATATCAACAAATTTGGTATCAACGCCGTAGAGCGGAAGGGTGTGGGAAAGCAGGTTAAAACTGCCGCCGTAAATATCCCTTGCGGATACAATATTATCCCCCTTTTGAGCCAGCGCCTGGGTGGTATATGCCACCGCCGCCGCGCCGGATGCCACCGCCAGTGCCGCGACGCCGCCTTCAAGAGCCGCAACACGCTCTTCTAAAACGCCCTG
This sequence comes from Oscillospiraceae bacterium, assembly GCA_902766755.1. Lineage (GTDB taxonomy): Bacteria > Bacillota > Clostridia > Oscillospirales > Acutalibacteraceae > UBA737. Next base: position 2,006 of record CACXEV010000036.1, read on the forward strand.
TGTGGTGTTAGTCAGCCTGCCGTAGATATTGCCGGCATCGGTAAGACCGAAGCGTGCCGCCGCGTGGGCGGAATCGTGGAAAACATAGCTTGCCGTTTGATAAATCGGCACGGCACGGGAATCGGACTCACTGTCCGCGTGCTCTTGACCTACATGTAATTGTAATGTTTCAAATTTATAGTTACTCATAATTATTTTTCCTTTCTTTTCGCGTAGTAATCTTCTATCGCGTTCTTAATTGCCTCCTCGGCTAAAACCGAACAGTGCATTTTAACTTCGGGCAGTCCGTCAAGCGCCTCGGCTACCGCCTTGTTTGTAAGTGCTAACGCCTCGCTTACGGGTTTTCCCTTTATAAGCTCGGTTGCCATTGAGCTTGAAGCTATCGCACTGCCGCAACCGAATGTTTCAAATTTTACATCGGTTATTATATCGTTATCTATTTTAAGATACATTTTCATAATATCGCCGCATTTTGCGTTGCCGACTTCTCCTATACCGTCAGCATTCTCTATTACGCCTACATTGCGCGGACATCGAAAATGCTCCATTACCTTTTCACTGTAAAGCGCCATTTTTTAGCCCTCCTATAATATGAATTCTCTTTTGCCGGAAATAAGGTCACGCCAAACGGGTGAAAATCCTCTGAGGTGTGATACCACTTCCCCTACCGCCTTTATGATATAGTCAGCCTGCTCTTCGGTTATATCCTCTCCGATTGACAGTCTCAGCGACCCGTGGGCTACATCGTGAACCCTGCCGATACTAAGTAACACATGGCTCGGGTCAAGTGAGCCTGAGGTACACGCCGAGCCTGACGAAGCGCATATTCCCTTATCGTCAAGCAGTAATAAAAGTGACTCGCCCTCTATCCCCTCAAAGCAAAAATTCACATTTGAGGGCAGGCGCATTCGTTCATCTCCGTTCAGTGCGGAATGTGAAATTTGTGATAAGCCTTTAATAATCCTATCGCGCAAAGCGGTGAGCTTTTTTGAGGTACTTTCCATATTTTCCACCGCTTCACTAAGAGATGCCGCCATTCCCACTATACCTGCCACATTCTCGGTGCCTGCGCGTTTTCCTCGCTCTTGCGCGCCGCCCTCGATAAGATTTTGAAGTGCCACACCCTTTTTTGCATATAAAAAGCCTGTGCCCTTTGGGCCGTGGAACTTATGAGCGGAAGCCGAGAGCATATCAATATTATCGTTTTCTACATTTATAGGTAAATGGCCTACCGCCTGAACGGCGTCTGTATGAAATAAAACGCCTCTTTTGCGGCAAAGCTCGCCTATTTCCTTTATAGGCTCTATTGTCCCTATCTCGTTATTGGCATACATTATTGTAACAAGGCAGGTGCTGTCCTTTATAGCCGCCGCTACATCCGCCGCACGCACAAGACCGTTTTTATCGACCGGCAAATAGGTGACCTCAAAGCCCTCTTTTTCAAGCTTTTTAAGGGTATGAAGTACTGCGTGGTGCTCGATAGTATCTGAAATGATATGAGTTTTACCCCTCTTTCTGCCTATTGCGGCGGCTGAGAGTATAGCCTGATTATCAGCCTCACTTCCGCCCGAGGTAAATATAATCTCACGCGGTGAACAGCCCATACATCGTGCGATATTTTCCCTTGCAAGCTCTACGGCATCCTTTGCCTTTTGCCCGAATGCATAAAGGCTTGAAGGGTTACCGTAAAGTTCTTCAAGAAACGGTAACATAGCATTCAGTGCAGTCCGGCTAAGCTTCGTGGTAGCCGCATTATCCGCATATATCATCTCATCTGCTCCTTTCGCGTTTTTGTCATTATAACTCTATTTGCCTACTATGTCAATAGGTAAATAAAATTTTCGTCGTTCTCCTCAAAAAACGCAAAAAATTTATTGAAAACCTATTCACCTTGTGGTAAAATAGGTAAAAAGGGGTGTTTTTTATGATTTCAACTAAAGGGCGCTATGCCCTTCGCGTTATGATAGACCTATCCGAGCAGGAAAGCGGCGTTTTTATTCCGCTAAAAGATATTGCCGAAAGGCAAGAGATTTCAAAAAAGTATTTGGAAATTATCGTTAAGGACCTTGTAAAAGCCAAACTGCTTAAAGGTTCAAGCGGAAAAGGCGGCGGATATATGCTCTGCCGTAAGCCGGAAGAATACTCGGTAGGTGAAATTTTAGAAGCGAGCGAGGGAAGTCTTGCCACGGTTGCCTGTTTAGCCGCCGGAGTTGAAGAATGTCCGAGAGCCGGCAAATGTAAAACCCTGCCGCTGTGGCGTGAGCTTGATAAATTGACCCACGATTTCTTCTTTTCTAAAAAACTGTCCGACTGTATATGATAATGAGGCGACCCAAAAGGATCGCCTCGCATTTTAATCCGTTTTAAAACATAGGTCGCAATGCTCTTGTATTTTGTATGCATCAAAATACAATTCCTCTAACGGTATCCATTTTTCTTTAAACCGCTCTGCTTCACTCTCCGAATTTCTGTCTTTTATTCGCCGAAGCTGCTCTTCCTTTGAAACAGACAGAAATATTTTAAGACCATAAAACGAGGCAAGCTTCGGGTGGCAGCTATATGAGCCCTCAACAATCAAAATATCCCCGCATTCCTTAGTGGGCGCCTTTAAAAGCCTCCCTGTTTTACAATTGTATTTACTGTAATTCAAAGTCTCCGCATTATTTTTAAGCGGCAAAAGTATTTCCCTTAAAAACCGCTCATAATCCACATTTCCGCCGGGCGTTTTAAGCCTTTCTTCCGTTCTCTGCTCTTCTCTTAAAAAGAAATCGTCCATACTGAAAATCGTACAATCTATAAGCTCTTTAAGCCTTTTTGCAAGGGTTGTTTTGCCCGAAGCACACCGTCCGTCAATGGCAACTATAAGTCTGCCGTCAGTTTTCCGATTTTTAATTTCATTTAAAACAGCATAAGCAATATTTTCTTCCATATTTATATCCTATTATCAGATTTTGCTTCTATAGGCAGAAATCCTGTTTTATAAAGCAACAACATCACAGCAGGAATTAAAATCAACTGTATAATTATTCCCGGAACAGCATTTTTAATCGCTCCGGCGATAAATGCCGAAAAAGTAAAAGTGTTGCCCTTTACTCCAAGTAGCATCGCCTGCAAAATGCCCCAGACTATTCTGCCGGCAAGCATAGCCGATATAAGGCTTATGTAAAGAGATAAACCCGACCTCCGGGATTTACTGTATATTAAACCCGCAACCAAAGCGTATGTCATAAGCTCAAAAGCCATAGCTATAGCATTAGGATACATAGGCGGCATAGTGAAAATAAGCGAGCGCAAAAGCGGCAAAAGGAACGCCATAGGCAATCCCCATTGCCAACCGCATATAAGCGCGCAAAAAAACACCGGCAAATGCATCGGCAAAACCATATTGCCTATTTGCGGAATTTGACCTGTTAAAAACGGCAAAACCATACCGAGTGCGAAAAATAACGCCGTCAGCGTTAAGCGCAAAACAAATCCTTTTTTCATACTAACTACTCCTTTTGTTTCGTAAAAACGATTATAAATGAAGTTCTGTAGTTTTGCAAGTATGTCTTTATTGGCTACACTCGATAAGAACAAATCACCGCGGAGAAATTTCTCCGCGGTGTGTTCGTCTTTTGTTATGCCAAGGCTTTACCCAGCGCTTCACAGGCGGACAGTGCCTCTTTGTCTGGTGCGTCGTTACAAATAACAAAGTCGCTCGCCGGTATGGCGCCGCAGGCCTTGCAATCCGCCTCCCAATTCCGCATCCATTCGCCGTCGCCCCAGCCGTAGGAGCCGAAAAGACCAATTTTTTTGCCGGATAGCTTATCTTTACAAGTATTAAACATTGGCTCAAACTCACCGTCTTCAAGCTGTTCCGCTCCCATAGAGGGACAGCCGAATGCTACCGCATCAAAGCTATCCATCATATCGGCGTTGAACTCACCGGCGGTAAAGATCGAGGCTTCCGCTCCGGCATCGCTTGACCCGTTTAGTACTGCGTGTGCCATAGCCTCGGTATTCCCCGTACCGCTCCAATACACTATTGCTACTCTACTCATAAACATTTTCCTTTCAAATATATATTTCAAACGGCTACGGTAAGCCGCTCTAAAGACCTGCCCTTATTCCAAAGTTTACTGTATATTTCTGTGCATTTTTCGTATTTTTTAAATGTTTTAAGCGCGCTTTCCTCGTCGCCGTAAACCTTCCAGCACCCAAGCCTTTTACAGTTTGCGGCGCCGTTTTTTATAAATCCCAAAACATCCTCAGGGGGGTACCCGAGAAACAAACCTATTTCGTGCGGAAATTCATCATCTTTTTTTAATCGGTCAATTAAAAATGAAATCCTTTGCGGCAATCGCATATCCGCGTATCCGAAAGAAGAAAGAATTTCCGATACATTTTTGTTTTCAAAATATTTATACAAAAGCGACGGCCTGTACGCATACACCAAAACCGTGTTCTGCCTGTATTTTAAGGGCAGGAAAACTATTCCTTTTTTTGATAACTTCCTGTTCCATCCTCTGAGCATATCTATTGCCTGACTTTTATTCTTTACCGGCGCGCTGAAAAGACTGCCGGTCTTAATCCCCGCAAGAGTTGGTGAGCAGTGATTTATTATCAGTTCTTCCGCCATATATATCTATCCTTTGTGTTCGTTTAAAATTGTTTTCAGTGCCGCTATCGAGCTTGAATGTGACCTGGCTATTTTGGTAGTTTTACTGTTTACATCGCTTAAAGCGCACTTTATCATCTTGTGCGATACGGTGCCGGTAAACAGCACCAAAAGATCGGGACTGCCTATATTTTTAAGACCTGCCGCCATTTTAGGATATACCTTTGCTTTGAAATTATACTCGGTGCAGAGCTTTTTATATTCCCTTGTCATACATTCATTACCGCCTACTATTACTACGCTCATACTTCTCCTTGTGTTGGTTAGCGTATGCTAACTTATTGGTTTTGAAAAGAGCGCCGAAGCGCTTTTTTGAGTTAGCATATGCTAACTTTAAATTGATTATACATTCCAGTACGGGATTTGTCAACAAAAAAATTCGGGTTTTTTTTTTACACATTCATTAACAATAAATCTGCCAGTCTTTTTGTGCAAAAAAAGGCAAAAAAGGTCTTGATATTAACGGGCAAAGATAGTAAAATATTTTATCATATAAAAATTACGGGGGTAAAAAATTATGTCGGAAAACAAAAGACCTGAAAGCTTGGCGCGTATCACAACACCCGAACTCGCCCAAGCCTTTATCAATGAACAAATAGCAGAGCTTAAAGCGCAAATAGGCGATAAGAAAGTGCTCTTGGCACTCTCCGGCGGCGTTGACTCTTCGGTAGTGGCGGCACTTCTTATTAAAGCTATCGGTAAAAATTTAGTTTGCGTACATGTAAATCACGGACTTCTTCGCAAAGGCGAACCCGAACAGGTTATTAAGGTTTTCCGCGATGAGTTGGGCGCTACACTTATATATGTGGACGCTACTGACCGCTTCCTCGATAAGCTCGCCGGCGTATCTGACCCGGAAACCAAGAGAAAGATTATCGGCAAAGAGTTTATAGATGTTTTCGCAGAGGAAGCAAAGAAGCTCGAGGGGATTAAGTTTTTGGCCCAGGGTACAATTTACCCCGATATTCTGGAGAGTGACGGCGTTAAAGCTCACCACAATGTTGGAGGACTGCCACAAGAGCTCAACTTCGAGCTTGTAGAGCCGGTTAAATTCCTTTATAAGGATGAGGTTCGCGTTGTAGGCAAGGCGTTGGGTCTGCCCGATAATATGGTTTACCGTCAGCCGTTCCCGGGCCCCGGTCTTGGTGTTCGCTGTGTTGGCGCTATCACGCGCGACCGCTTAGAGGCACTGCGTGAGGCGGACGCTATTTTGCGTGAAGAATTTGCCGCCGCCGGCCTTGAAGGCAAGGTTTGGCAGTATTTTACGGTTGTTCCGGATTTCAAATCCACCGGTATTAAGGACGGTAAGCGTACATTTGAGTGGCCGGTAATTTTAAGGGCTGTAAACTCGGTTGACGCTACGAGTGCCACCATTGAAGAAATCCCCTATTCGCTTCTTTATAAGATAAGGGATAGGATTTTGACCGAGGTAAAGGGTGTAAACCGTGTGCTTTATGACCTTTCACCTAAGCCGGTTGCTACGATAGAATACGAATAAAATTCGTATTCTTACATAACTTTTGCCGTCAGGCAAAATATAAACTGTAAACTCTTAACTCTTAACGCTTCGGAGGTATGTTGTGTACAAAGCGAATGACAACCGTTACAGCGTGCTGATAGGCGCATCCAAAACCGAACAGTTACTTGATAATATAAACGCCACAAAAAACACTTCGTTTACTAAGGAAGAGCTTGAAAAAATAGAAAACATAGCTTTAGGATAAGCTAAAAGAGAGGAACTATTATGAAAAAGGTTTTATTTTCGGCATTGGTTGTTTTGCTCGCGACAGTAATGCTCGTTTCCTGCGGCAAGGCAGGAAACAGCTCGGCGCCCTCAAAGACCGATTTATCAAATGTTTCAGTTGATTCACTTAAAACTATGGGTGATATTATAGCTTTAAACATAGAGGAAAAGCAGACCGCCGCATACGAAGGCTATTATGTTTACGCTTTCAACCTCAATGGCACATACTATCGTGCGATTTCAACCATATCAAAAGATACTTTTGATAAAATTCTTGATCTCGATGCAAGCGACAAAAAATATGATGAACAGCTAAACGCGATAATTGCGCCTATAAAGATAGAAAAAATGGAAAACCTGACAGAGAATATACCGAGTCAGGATGAGCTTGATAAATATATCGGCAAAACCTGCGGCGAACTGCTGGACAGCGGTTGGAGTGACTCAGGCTACAACCTCAACGATCAGGAATTTTGGATGGATTATGAGTGTTACAACTACACAGTTGTTTTTGACGGAACGGTTGAGCCGGAGGACACAGAGGACTTTGACGCGTATGAAAAAGCGAAAGACCTCAAAGTAAAATCAATAAAATATAATTCTATCGGTGATGCCACCTATATGGAAATAGAGGAAACCGAAGAAACAGAAGAAGCAGAGTAATTTTATTTTACCGGCGGCAGTACTGCCGCCGTTTTTCAGGGTTGACAAATACCCCCACGGGGTATATAATAATTGCACGAAAACTTTTTTTGGAAGTGAGTATTTATGGAAGAAAATAAAAAGTGCGCCTGTTGTGCGGAAAAACACACCTGCCGGGGCGATGGGCTGAAACGCAGCCTTCTTAACCGCCTTAAAAGAATTGAAGGGCAAATCAGGGGCATTGAGGGTATGATAGAAACGGATGCATACTGTAACGATGTGCTTATCCAGTCCGCCGCGGTAAATGCGGCGATAAACGCCTTTAACCGTGAGCTTCTTAAAAGTCACCTTCATTCCTGCGTTGTGCGTGATATAAAGGCCGGGGACGAAAGCGTTGTTGATGAGCTGGCAAGCACCATATATAAGCTGATGAAATAGGGTGATAAAATGCAAAAATACGATATAACCGGTATGAGCTGTGCCGCTTGCAGCGCAAGGGTGCAAAGCGCGGTAAGCAAGGTAGAGGGTGTAGAGAACTGCCAGGTAAATCTCCTTACAAACTCTATGACCGTTGAGGGCGATACGGATACCGAAAAAATAATTGCGGCGGTAACGGCATCCGGTTACGGCGCGCGACTTCAAGGAGAAAAACAGGAAAGCAAAAAAGACGAAGTTTCGGAATTTGACCGGCAGGCAAAGGCGCTCAAAAGCCGTTTTTTCTGGTCGCTCGGATTTTTAATAGCTCTTATGTATATATCAATGGGGCATATGATTTCTCTGCCTCTGCCCTCTGCTTTGGCTGAAAATCACGCGGCAATAGGGCTTACGGAATTACTACTCAGCGCGGTTGTTATGATAATAAACGGAAAATTCTTTTTAAGCGGTGTAAAGAGTGCCTTGCATTTGGCGCCTAATATGGATACGCTTGTGAGCTTGGGCTCGTTTTCCGCCTTTATATTCAGTGTGGCGGTGCTTTATAAGACCATATTTACCCCGGGATATATGGGGGACTATTATTTTGAATCGGCGGCGATGATTGTAACCCTTATAACGCTCGGCAAAATGTTTGAAGCGCGGGCAAAGGGCAAAACCGCTTCGGCACTTAGTTCCCTTTCAAAATTGGCGCCCGATACCGCCGCAGTATTGCGTGACGGCAAGGAAATTATTTTGCCGGTTGAGGAAATAAATGTGGGCGATATTATAGCGGTGCGACCCGGGGAAAATATAGCGGTTGACGGCGTTATCGAAAAGGGACAGACCTCACTTGACGAATCGGCGCTTACAGGCGAGAGCATACCGGTTGATAAAAGACCTGGCGATAAGGTTTTCTCGGGAACGGTAAATCTTTCGGGCTATATAGAGTTTCGCGCAAGCGCGGTGGGAGAAAACACAACCCTTTCGGAAATAATAAAAATAGTATCAGATGCGGCGGCAAGCAAGGCGCCGGTAGCCGCCCTTGCCGATAAGGTGGCAGGTATATTTGTACCTGCGGTACTGCTGATAGCTTTTATAGTCGCCGCCGTTTGGGCGCTTTTGGGCGCATCGGTAGCCACGGTGCTATCGCGCGCGGTAAGTGTTCTTGTTATAAGCTGTCCCTGCGCGTTGGGACTTGCAACTCCGGTTGCTATAATGGTGGCATCTGGCGTGGGTGCAAAACACGGTATCCTCTTTAAAAACGCAACTGCGATTGAAAACGCCGGAAAATCCGATATAATCGTGCTTGATAAAACAGGCACAGTCACTGCCGGCACACCAGAGGTTACCGATATTTTCACTCTGTGCGGCGCATCCGATAACGATTTGTTGACGCTCGCTTGCTCGCTTGAAACATTAAGCGAACATCCGCTTGCCGGTGCCATAGTAAACTACTGCCGGAAAAACGGAATAAAGCCTTATGACATTGATAATTTTAAAGCCCTTTCGGGAAGCGGCGTTAAGGGGGAATTTTCCGGCAAAACACTGCTTGGCGGAAGCGCCGGATTTATATCCGAAAGCATAGGGCTTACAGAGGATATAAAAAAGAAAACAGACGAATTTTCCAAGACGGGCAAAACACCGCTTTTATTTGCCGAAAACGGCAATATTATAGGTATTATCGCCGTGGCTGACAGTATAAAACCCGAAGCAAAGAAGAGTATCGCGGCGCTGAAAGCTATGGGCAAACGCGTTGTAATGCTGACCGGCGATAACCCCCTCACCGCCGCGGCGGTGGCAAAGGCGGCAGGGATAGAGGAATTTAAGGCAGGTCTTATGCCGCAGGACAAGGAAAGGGAAATAAAAGCGCTCTCGTCTGCCGGCAGGGTTTTAATGGTGGGTGACGGTATAAATGACGCTCCGGCTCTCACCCGTGCGGATGTAGGTATAGCGATAGGTGCGGGCGCCGATGTCGCTATCGACTCGGCGGATATAGTGCTTATAAACAGTAGTCTTTCGGACCTTGTAAGCGCCGTAAAATTAAGTCGCTCGGCATATAAAAACATAAAGGAAAATCTTTTCTGGGCGTTTTTCTATAATGTGATTTGTATTCCGCTTGCCGCGGGTGCGCTTTCGACCCTCGGCATCACGCTAAACCCGATGATAGGTGCGGCGGCAATGAGTATGTCAAGCGTGTGCGTGGTATCAAACGCGCTTCGCCTTAATTTATTTAAGCCCTACAAAACATATGAAAATATAAACAACACAAAAATCAAAACGGAGGAAAACAGTATGAAAACAATGAAAATCGAAGGAATTATGTGTGCTCACTGCGAGGCACGCATAAAGGCGGCGCTTGAGTCCGTTGCCGGTGTTAAAAGCGCCGAGGTAAGCCACGAAACAGGCACGGCAAAGGTAACGCTCGGCGATGCGGTGGACGATAACGCTCTCACCTGTGCCGTAGAAAACGCAGGATATAAGGTTCTCGGGATTGAATAAGTAATAAAGAAGCGGGTCGGCAAAAGCCGACTCGCTCATTTTTCAGTAATTTCCGAGCTTTATTATTTTTTTGCCTTTCTTTTCGGCAAGCTCGGCAAACCGCGCCGCGCCGGAGCCGAAAGGATTTATTATGTATGTTATTACATAATCCGAATTTTTTATCATCCAGCGGTTTCTGTGTATTATTCTGAACCTCGGCAGTGCTTTCTCAAATCCCGGCGCAAGCATTGTGTTGGGATAATACTTATCAAGTCTTGTATCGTTATCTCCTGGGATTTTTTCAAGAACAACGGTATATTTTATGCCGTAATCCTCTGATAGTTCGCTCAATGCCCTTGTGGCAAGACCGTCAAAGGAGCCGTTGTTACCCACATAAAAATTTTTAACGCCGTGGTTTTCTATCAGGTTTATTATCGCGGTTTCGAGCTGGGATTCTATATTCTCCGGTGCCGTTGAATGTCCGAAAAAAGTACAGGTCATAAATCTACCTCCGACTATATTTAGACTTCAAAATGAAGTCTTTATTGGCATTATAACACATTAAAAACATAAAATAAAGTCATATTATATCCAAAGCGAGGTTAAAATATGGCTATAAAGAATTTAACAATAAGAATCGACGATAAAATGTTAAATAAAATTCATGTTGTGGCGGACTATGAGGGTAGGTCGGCCAACAGTCAGATTTTAATACTTATCCGCGACTGCATAGAAAGCTTTGAAAAGGAACACGGAGAAATAAAGCTTTAATTCCGGCACATTTTTACAAAAGGCTTGCAAAAACGGAAAAAGAGTGTTATTATATAGGCAATTAAATGCATTGACGAAGAAAAGTAGCTTTGCAAAACCTCAAAGAGAATGATCGTCACCGGCTGTAAGCGGTCTGAGGGGAGCAGTGCGAAGTTCGCTTCCGAGCAGTGCCGCCGAACGGTAAACTATTAAGCGGCAACGAACAGGGCGCGTTAAGCCCTTTGAGTGTCTGCGTAAAAGCGCAGAAATGCGGGTGGTACCGCGGAGTCACGGAATGTATTGGCTTCGTCCTGTGGGGACGGAGCCTTATTTTTTTTGGAGGAAAGCTATGAAAGAACAACTTGAAGCCATAAAAAAAGCGGCAGAACGGGCGGCAAATGAAGCGCTTGACGAAAAGCAAATAGAGGAAATAAGGGTAAGATTTCTCGGAAAAAAAGGTGAGCTTACAGCGCTTCTTAAGCAAATGGGGTCATTATCCGCTGAAGAGAGACCTAAAATGGGACAGCTTGTAAACGAGGCAAAAGAAAAGGTTGAAGCAATGATTGCCGAGCGCCGCGCGGGACTGAAGCAAAAAGCGGTGGAGCTTAAGCTCAAAGCCGAAACCATTGATATTACCCTGCCCGAAAAGCAGGTAAACTCGGGCGGTCTTCATCCTTTAAGTATTGTTACAAACGACCTTATAGATATATTCCAATCTATGGGCTTTGATGTGTTGGACGGTCCGGAGGTTGAAACCGACCACTATAATTTCGAGTGCCTTAATGTACCTGAGGATCACCCTGCACGAGATATGCAGGATACATTTTATCTTGCAGATAAAATCCTGTTACGCACTCAGACCTCTGCGGCGCAGATAAGAACTATGGAAAACCGCAAGCCGCCTATCAAGATAATCTGCCCCGGCAGAGTTTTCAGGGCTGACGAAGTGGACGCTACTCACTCCCCTGTTTTCCACCAGCTTGAAGGGCTTGTAGTTGATAAGGGCGTTACAATGTGCGACCTTATGGGTGTGCTCGAGCAGTTTGCTCACGAGATTTACGGCAAGGATGTAAATGTGCGTTTTCGTCCTTCGTTTTTCCCGTTTACCGAGCCGAGTGTTGAGGTTGACATTTCCTGCACCGAGTGCGGCGGTAAAGGCTGCCGGGTATGCAAGGGAGAAGGCTGGATAGAAATTTTGGGCGCCGGTATGGTTCATCCGAATGTTTTGCGCTCCTGCGGTATAGACCCGGATGTTTATTCCGGCTTTGCCTTTGGTATCGGTATTGACAGAATTACTACCACAAGATATAAAATCAGCGATATTCGTCTTTTGTTTGAAAACGATAAGCGCTTTTTAGAGCAGTTTTAAGGGGGCGAAGTTATGAAGGTTTCACTTAATCATTTAAAAAGATATGTTGATATAAATGTTTCGGCAGATGTTCTTGCCGAAAAAATGCCGCTTGCCGGTTTCGAGATTGAAAGTATCGAAAAGCAGGGCGAGGGAATTAAGAGCGTTGTTGCGGCGAAAATTCTTAAAATCACACCGCACGAAAACAGCGACCATTTGCAGATATGCCAGATGGATGTGGGCAAAGATGCGCCTGTTCAGATAGTAACCGGCGCACAGAACATAAGCGAGGGCGACTATGTACCTGCGGCGCTTGATGACAGTTATCTGCCGGGCGGTGTTCATATAGTATCAGGCAAGCTTCGCGGTGTAGAATCCTGCGGTATGCTTTGCTCCGGCGGAGAGTTAGGTCTTACAGAGGCGGATTACGAGGGCGCCGAGGTACACGGGATACTCATCTTGAAGGGTGAGCCTGTACCGGGCACGGATATAAAAGAGGTTTTAGGTCTTAATGATACTATTATCGACTTTTCGATAACCTCAAACCGTCCGGATGCCGGATGCTTTTTAGGTATAGCGAAGGAAATTTCGGTGGTACTCGATACCGAGTTCAAGGCGCCAAAGACCGCATATAAAACCATAGGCGGAGATATAAACGACTATATTTCGGTAAGCGTCGAAAACGGCGACCTCTGCCCCCGGTATATGGGCAGAGTGGTTAAAAATCTGCGTATTGCCCCATCGCCGGACTGGATGCAAAAGGCCATTATTTCCGCCGGGATGAGACCTATCAACAATATAGTTGACATTACAAACTTTGTTATGCTTGAAACAGGCCAGCCGATGCACGCATTTAACTATAACGACCTGAAAAACAAGCAAATCATAGTAAGAAACGCACGCGAGGGTGAAAAAATTGTAACGCTTGACGGTAGCGAATTTAATCTTACTGCTGATATGTTAGTTATTGCGGACGTTCAAAATCCCTCCTGCCTTGCCGGTATTATGGGCGGAAAAGAGAGCGAAATAGAAGCTGATACAACCGATTTATTCCTCGAAGCCGCAAAATTCCGCAGGGATAATATCCGCCACACTTCCCACGCACTTGGAATACACACCGAGTCTTGTGCGAGATTTCAAAAGGGCACCGATATAAACAATGTTGAGTACGCTATGGAAAGGGCGTTATCTTTAATCTATGAGCTTGATGCCGGGGATATTATAGACGGTTTTGCCGACATTCACGGCACCCTTCCCGAAAACCGCATAATAAAGACTACTACCGACAAGGTTTTAGAGCTTATAGGCGTTGATGTACCGAAAGATGTTATGGTATCTATTCTTAACAAATTAGGACTTAACACTACACTTGACGGTAATGAAATGACGGTAAGCGTACCATCTATCCGTGATGATGTTGAGGGCAGAGCCGACCTTGCGGAAGAAATAATGCGTATTTACGGTTACTCTCACATAAAGGGCAGACCGATGCGCGGAGAGGTTACAAGGGGTAAAAAACTACCCGAAAGGCTGAAAGCCGATAAAATCAAAAATCTGCTTTGCGCGGCAGGACTCAGGGAAATTGCAACCTACTCGTTTATAAATCCGGCGGCGGCGGATTTACTTAACCTGAAAGAGGATGATGAGCGCCGGAATATGATAAAAATCATAAATCCGCTCGGGGACGAATACTCTGCATTGAGAACACAGCTTGTATGGAGTATGCTATCGGTTATTTCAACCAACATAAGCCGCAAAACCGAGGCGGCGCGCTTCTTTGAGATAAGCAAGCGCTTTTTCGGAGAATTGCCGCTTAAAAGCCAGCCTGACGAAATACCGACTCTATCCATAGGTATTTACGGCGAAGATGAAGATTTTTTCACTCTTAAGGGCATAATAGAAGCGGTTATGAAGTTGTGCGGAGCGCATACTGAGTATAAGCGGTCTGATGAGCCATATCTGCACCCGGGCAGACAGGCGGCGGTTTACGCTAACAATACTATTGCCGGCACATTCGGCGAGGTTCATCCGGCAGTAGCCGAAAAATTCGGCATTGATGCGCGGGTTTATGTTGCCGAAATAAAGCTTGATGTGCTGTATTCCATAAACCGCAGAAAGCTTATTTACAAGCCGCTTCCGAAATTTCCGGCGGTTGAGCGTGATTTTGCTCTGATTACCGATATAGAAACCCCTGTAGGCGACCTCGAAAAGGCGATAACCTCAGGCGGCGGCAGACTGCTTGAAAAAATCAAACTCTTTGATATTTATACAGGCTCGCAGATACCGGCAGGTAAAAAGAGTGTTGCGTTCAGCGTATGGCTCCGCTCACACGAGGGCACCCTCACAGAAGAGCAGACCGAAGCTGTTTGCGCTAAAATTATCGAGAAGCTTCAAAAGACGGGAAGCGAACTAAGAAAATAACTCTTGAACTTTTTGTAAAACGGGTATAAAATACAGTTGAAAGGCAGTGATAATATGATTGATAAGACTATGACTTTCTCTATCGGTGACCAGACGGAGCAGGAAATACGCCGCATTCTCACAGAGGTTTACGATGCGCTTAAAGAAAAAGGCTATAATCCGATAAATCAGATAGTCGGTTATATTCTATCGGAGGATCCAACTTATATCACTACTCATAAAAACGCGCGGAACCTTATCCGCCGCATTGATAGAGATACCCTTTTACAGTCGCTTGTAAAGTATTATCTTACAGCGTAAAAAACAATCCTTTTGCAGGAATTTTCGCATAAATGCGAAAATTCCTGCTTTTTTGTTTTGTCGGGTTGATAATTTGTTTAGAATATGTTATATTATTATGAATAATTATATTATATAGTTTAATCATTGGAGGTGCCTTATGGGCGACTCGCGCGCGATAGGCGTTTTCGATTCGGGACTCGGTGGTCTTACCGTTGCAAAAAGAATAATGGAGCTTATGCCCGATGAGCGGGTAATCTATTTCGGGGATACAGGAAGAGTACCTTACGGGACAAAGGGCGTACAAACAATTAAAAAATACGCCATACAGGACGAAAGATTTTTACTCAGCCAGAATGTTAAAATGATTGTTGCCGCTTGCGGAACGGTATCTTCGGTAGCCGCCGATACGGGAGAAAATTTGCCCGTGCCGTTTGTCGAGGTTATATCCCACTCAGTAAAGGATGCGGTAAGCCAAACAAAGAACGGAAAAATAGGTGTGCTCGGTACTCCTGCCACAATTAAAAGCCATGCGCACAAAAATTTGATACTAAAGCTTTCCGCCAAAGCGAGTGTGTTTGAAACCGCGGCACCTATGCTCGTTTCCCTCGCGGAGGAGGGCTGGTGTACGCCGGACAATGAAATTGCGCGCCTTACCGTATGCAATTACCTTAAAGATATGAAATCAGCCGGCATTGATACGCTGATTTTAGGATGCACGCATTTTCCGGTATTTAAGGAATTAATACTTGAGGTTTTGCCCGATGTTACGCTCATTGATATGGGGGTTTCGGCGGCAAGGTATATAAAGGAGTTTCTTAATAAAAACAATGCCGAAAACCGGGATGGCGGCGAGCATAAATTTTTTGTGAGCGATAAGCCGGTAACTTTTGAAAAAACGGTTAAAATATTTTTAGGAGAGAGCGGCGAAAATATTAAAATAGACTTGGTGGATGTAGAAAAGGATGAAAAAGGTTGTAATTAAAATAAAAGGTACACAGGGGTTAGGCTCTGATAAGGATGTTATTGAATTTAAAACCGAGGGCACCCTTTCAGGCGCTGACGGCAACTATGTTTTAAGCTACCTTGACGGTGCCGTTATTGATAACGCCAAAATCAAAACCCGGGTTATTACCTCGGGGGATAAAAGCGTTACTTTAGAGCGATCGGGCGCCATAAAATCAAAGCTTTTTATAGAAAATGGCGTTCGTAACAACTGCTTTTACTCGGTGCCTGAGGGCAGTCTTAATTTAGGTATTTACGGAAAAGAAATTTTGAACACATTAAATGAAAACGGCGGAAAAATAAAAATGGTATATACTCTCGATACCGATTTAAAGCTGATTAGCGAAAACTCGGTTGAGATTAGCGTAACGGAAAGATGAGGAAAAGGAATGTCACTGCTTGTTAAAACTGCAAAAAATCAAATTGAAAATATTGTAATGACTGCGGCTAAAGAGGCGTTTGACAGGGAAGATCTGCCCTGCTTTACAATAGAAACCCCGGCAAACCGTGATCACGGCGATTTTGCCGTAAACGCGGCTATGCTCTGGGCAAGGGAGCTGCACTCCGCGCCGAGAGCTATCGCGGAAAAGCTTATGGGAAGCGCCGATTTTACCGGAACATATATCGAAAAATATGAAATTGCCGGCCCGGGATTTATAAATTTCTTTTTATCGGATAAATTTTATGCCGATGTTATACTTGACGTTCTCGAAAAAAAGGAGAATTACGGCAAAAGCGACTACGGCGAGGGCAAGCGGATACTTGTAGAATTTGTTTCTGCCAATCCCACAGGCCCTATGCACATAGGAAATGCCAGAGGCGGCGCTTTAGGGGACTGTCTGGCGGCGGTACTCAGTGCGGCAGGATATTATACAGAACGCGAGTTTTACATAAACGATGCCGGAAATCAGATTAATAAATTTGCTTTAAGCCTTGATTTAAGGTATTTACAGCTCTTTAGAGACGGTATAGAAATGCCGGAGGACTCATACCACGGCGAAGATATTATCGAGCACGCAAAAGCCTTTGCAGAAATATACAAGGATGCGTTTGTAGAAAAAAGCGAAGAAGAGCGCCGTGCGGCGTTGGTAAAGTTTGCGCTTCCGAAAAATATCGAAGGCTTAAAGCGCGACCTTAAAAAGTACCGCATAGAATATGACACATGGTTTAAGGAAAGCACCCTACACGAAAGCGGAGCCACAAAAGAAGTCATAGAAAAATTAAAGCAGAGCGGTCACACATATACGCTTGAGGATGCCCTCTGGTTTAAGGCTACCGATTTCGGTTGTGATAAGGATTTTGTACTGGTTCGCGCAAACGGTGTTCCTACGTATATTGTGCCGGATATAGCCTATCACTATAATAAGCTTTGTGTGCGAAATTTTGACCGCGCCATTGATGTGCTGGGCGCCGACCATCACGGTTATGTTCCGCGCCTTAAAGCGGCGCTTTCAGCTCTTGGCGCCCCGGCGGACAGGCTCGATGTGGTTATTATGCAGATGGTGCGCCTCGTGCGCGGCGGTGAGGTTATAAAGGCTTCTAAACGCTCGGGCAAGGCGATAACGCTTGTAACGCTTCTTGAAGAAGTGCCCATAGATGCGGCAAGATTTTTCTTTAATTTAAGGGAACCTAATTCGCATTTCGATTTTGACCTCGATTTAGCGGTGAGTGAATCAAACAACAACCCTGTTTTCTATGTTCAGTATGCGTACGCGAGAATTTGCAGTATTATGCGGAATTTAGAGGGCGAGGGCATTCGCGCGGACGAATTAAAACCGGAATATTTAAGCCTTTTGTCAGCACCCGAAGAGCGCGAGCTTATTCTCTATCTTTCGTCCCTTACCGACGAAATAATCGCTTCGGCTAAAACTTATGATCCGGCAAGAATAACCCATTATGTTACCGAGCTTGCAACGCGTTTTCATAAATTCTATGCCGCTTGCAGGGTTAAAAGTGACGACAGGGCGCTCACACTTGCCCGTCTTTCGCTGACAAAAGCCTGCGGTATTACAATAAAGAATGTTTTGACGCTGCTTAACATAACGGCGCCCGAAAAAATGTAGGAGGCAATTATGAAAATAGATAACAGAAATCTTACAATGATAATGGACCTTTATGAGCTTACTATGTCAAACGGCATATTCGATTCCCGCTTTAAGGACACTACAGCATATTTCGATATGTTTTTCCGCCGTGTACCGGACAATGGCGGCTATGCCATTATGGCAGGTGTTGAACAGCTGATAGATTATCTTAACGACCTGCATTTTGACCAAAGCGATATTAAATATCTGCGCTCTTTAAATCTGTTTTCAGATGAGTTTATAAGCTTTCTTGAATCTTTTGAGTTTACCTGCGATGTATGGGCAGTAAAGGAGGGTACTCCCATTTTTCCGCAGGAGCCTATTGTTACGGTCAAAGGTCCTGTTATACAGTGTATGATGCTCGAGACGATGCTTTTGCTTATAATCAATCATCAGTCTCTTATAGCCACCAAGGCTAACCGCATTTGCCGCGCGGCAGACGGCAGACCCGTAATGGAATTCGGCGCGCGCCGCGCGCAAGGAGCAGACGCAGCATATTTCGGCGCCCGTGCCGCAGTTATCGGAGGATGTGCCGGCACATCAAATATTCGCACAGCCAAAGATTTTGGCACAGCCGCTTCAGGCACGATGGCCCACAGCTGGGTTCAGCTTTTTGATGATGAGTATACCGCTTTTCGCACCTATGCGGAAAAATATCCGTCAAGCTGTCTTTTACTTGTTGATACCTATAACGTTTTAAAATCCGGTATTCCTAATGCCATACGCGTTTTTGATGAGGTTCTGAAACCGAAAGGTTACAGACCGCTCGGCATACGAATAGACAGCGGCGATATAACATATCTCTCCAAAAAGGTAAGAAAAATGCTTGACGATGCCGGATATCCGGATGCTAAAATCTGTGTTTCAAACTCGCTGGACGAATACCTTATCCGCGATATGATTTTCCAGGGCGCTAAAGTAGACAGCTTCGGTGTGGGTGAGCGCCTTATAACCGCTTCAAGCGAGGCGGTGTTCGGGGGTGTTTACAAGCTTGCCGCCGTTGAGGAAAACGGAAATATAACCCCTAAAATCAAGGTAAGTGAAAACACCGCTAAAATCACCCTGCCCGGCGTTAAAATACCGTGGCGTTTATTTGACAGGGAAACCGGCAAGGCGCTTGCGGATGTTATAACCTTAAATTATGAAAAAATAGACGACACGAAGCCTTATGAGATTTTTGACCCCACCTACACATGGAAAAGGAAAACCGTTGAGAACTTTAAGGCGGAGAAGCTGCAAACGCAGATTTTTAAAGCCGGTAAACAGGTGTATATAAGTCCATCGGTTGAGGATATAAAGAAATACCGGGCAGAAGCGGTAGATAACCTATGGGAAGAGGTTACGCGCTTTGAAAAGCCGCATAATTATTATGTTGACCTCTCTCAAGATCTTTGGGATCAGAGAAACGATCTGCTTCGCAAAAACAAGGAGGGTAAATGATGAAAAGGTCTGCTGCTTTTCTTCTCTGCTTTTTGATAATTATTGTTGCTGTGGGCTGTAAAGAAGAGAACGAAAAAAGCTCTCACAGTATTGATATTTCCTACTTTGCAGATGCAGGCGCACTGCCTGATTGCAAATTTAAAATAGGCGACTCTCTGCCCGAAAACGACCAGCTCGAAAAGGACGGCTTTGTTATCTTTTCCGATTCTTCACCGGCGTATATTTCTGACGGTGTCTTTAACTTTTTCTTTGACGGTTCCGCCGGTGAAGAAAAAATCACAAAAATTGCCGCTCTTGATTCTTGCCTCGGTTTTGAGCTTGGTTCGATAAGTATTGAAATAACCGATGCTTTAGATGAGCAGAAAATAGGCTATACCGAGCGCAATGCCGCGCCGGGAGAGTTGTTTTTCCTGCCGGCAGGAGCTGATCGTTCGGTTATAGAGTGCAAAAATCTTAAAAATCCGCTGTTGTTTATCCTTGAAGAAAACGCCTTATGCGCGGTTCTTTTAGGGTAACATCAATTCGCTTTTCAGGAGAAATTTTATGCAACAAACAGTAATTGAAGGCGCAGTTTATCCGCTTTTGGCGCTAAGAGGCTTAGTAGCTTTTCCGGATATGATGCTGACCCTTGATGTAGCAAGAAAAAAATCCATTGCCGCCCTTAATGAGGCAATGGAAGGAAACATACCCATATATCTGGTTACGCAAAAGGATATTGCGGCTGAAAACCCGAAAAACGACGATCTTTATAAAACCGGTTGCGTTTGCAAGGTACGCCAGGTGCTTACCCTGCCCGACGGCAGCGTTAAGGCTCTTGTCCACGGACTTTACAGAGCCCGCCACGCAGAACTGCAGGACAATGGTTCTTCTCTTCACGCCGCGGTATCGAGAATTGACGATAAGCCGATAAAAAATCGCCCGGTTTACATAGAAGGATTACTCCGCCGCATCCGTTCTGAATTTGAGCTTTATCTGCAAGTAAGCCCTAAGATGCCGTCGGATATAGTTATGACGGTGGCAACAAGCGAAAATCTTTCTTTCCTTTGCGATTATATTGCCTTTAATGTACCTGCTCCTTTTGATGATAAGCAGTATGTTTTAGAACAATTAAATGTTATAACAAGAGCAAAGGTACTGCTTGAACTGCTTTCGAAAGAACGGGAAATTACCGAAATCGACAACCGCATAGGTGAAAAAACCAGATACCGCCTTGATGAGTCGCAAAAGGATTTTTACCTCAAAGAGCAGATAAAGGTTATTTCCGATGAGCTTTACGGCGATGACGGAGCCGACGAGATAGACGAGTATCACAGAAGAGTTGATAAAATTACAGCCTCGGCGGCGGTAAAGGATAAAATCCACAATGAAATAAACAAGCTTTCAAAAATGCCGCAAGGCGCACACGAAGCGACATCGCAACGCGCCTTTATAGAGCTGTGCTTAGAGCTTCCCTGGGACAAGGAGAGAAAAACCGCGGTTGACATAAACCGTGCCGCAAAAATACTTGACCGCGATTTTTACGGTCTTAAGAGGGTTAAAGAGAGGATACTTGAAGCAATATCGGTTTATGCGCTCGCTCCGGATATAAAGGGACAAATCATTTGCCTTGCAGGCCCTCCCGGAGTAGGTAAAACCTCAATCGGGAAAACCATTGCCGAATGTATGGGGCGTGATTATGCCCGCGTATCCCTCGGCGGTCTGCACGATGAAGCGGAAATCAGAGGTCACAGAAAAACCTATGTTGGCGCTATGCCGGGTAAAATAATCACGGCGATGAAAAATGCCGGAAGCTGTAATCCGGTAATTTTGCTTGATGAAATAGACAAGATAGGCAGTGATTATAAAGGGGACCCGGCAAGCGCTATGCTTGAGGTTTTAGACCCTGAACAAAACCGCACTTTCACGGATAATTTCCTCGATATGCCATATGATTTGAGCCGCGCGGTATTTATTACAACGGCAAATTCTTTAAATACCATACCGCTTCCGCTTCTTGACCGTATGGAAATAATAGAAATTGATTCTTATACGAGGGAAGAAAAGTTTAATATTGCAAAGCGCCATTTGCTTTCGCGCCAGCTTAAAAGCCACGGTGTGACTGCGAAAAACTGCAAGATTTCAAGCGGTGTTTTCTATTCGCTTATCGATTTTTACACGAGGGAGGCCGGCGTGCGCTCGCTTGAACGAACGATAGGCTCTCTCTGTGCCAAAGCGGCAAAGAAAATTGCAGAGGGCAGCGAAACTGTGGTTAACATAAGGCCGCAAGATGTTGAGACTCTGCTCGGACACAAAAAATACCGCCCCGAAGCGATTTTGCCGCATGACGAGGTTGGCATTATAAACGGTCTTGCCTGGACGGCGGTAGGCGGCGAAATAATGCAAATGGAAATTGCCGTTATGGAGGGTACCGGAAAGGTGGAGCTTACCGGTAATTTAGGCGATGTTATGAAAGAATCGGCGGCGGCGGCAGTATCTTTTGTTCGTGCAAACGCCGAGAAATATGGTATAAATCCCGATTTTTACAAAATTCGGGATATACATATCCACGCTACAGAGGCCGCAACTCCGAAAGACGGACCGAGTGCCGGCGTTACCATTGCTACAGCGCTGGTATCCGCGCTCACCGGCAGACCGGTTAAAAGAGATGTTGCCATGACCGGGGAAATTACAATTCTCGGCAGAGTTCTGCCGATAGGCGGTCTTAAGGAAAAAAGTATGGCGGCGTACAGAGGCGGCGTAAAAACGATATTTATACCGAAGGACAATATGCCCGATCTTGACGAGGTTGACGAGGCGGTAATAAAGAATGTACGCTTTGTGCCGGTTAGCTTTGTGAGTGAAATAGTAGACTCCGCTTTATGCGAAAAAGCAAAGCCTGCAAATCACATATCCGCCATTTCCGGTATGGCAACTATCAGAAATTAGGGGAAATTTATGAACTTTAATAATGCTGTTTTTTTAGCTTCCTACGGAACAGCCGGGCAGCTGCCGGAAAGCGTACTGCCCGAAATCTGCTTTTCGGGCAGGTCAAATGTGGGCAAATCATCCCTTATTAACAAACTGCTCGGCAGGAAAGCGATAGCACGGGTAAGCTCAACACCGGGCAAAACTACTACCATCAATTTTTTCAAAGCCGCGGATATTTACCTTGTAGACCTGCCGGGTTACGGATATGCAAAAGTGTCGGCAACAGAGCGCGCACGGTGGGACTCCCTTATGAACGGATATTTTTCGGGTAAGCGCAATATAAAGCTGTGCTTACAGCTTTTAGATGCCCGAAGAACACTTTCCGGCGACGATGAGCGTATGGTAGAGTTTTTAAAAGGCCGTAATGTTCCATTCGCGGTAGTGCTTACTAAATGCGATAAGCTTAATAAAACAGAGCTTACCGCGCAGATAAACTACTGGCAAGCTCTGTTTAAAGATATTCCCGTTTTCCCCTTTTCGGCGCTTAAAGGCACCGGAAAAGAGGAAATATTAAATTTTCTCGATGATTACACCGAATAACTGCTCGGCAAAATAGACGCGGTCTTCCGTAAAGCTTTTACCGTTTAAGTAATTGAGAATACCGGCGTCGGTAGTAAAATTAAATGTGACCTTATAAGAGTAAAGCGCCTGCTTGTTATAACCGAGCTTTTTATCCTCGGCAAGGCGACCGTATTTTCCGTCACCTAAAAGCGGCAGTCCGATTGACGCCATGTGCGCTCTTATCTGATGAGTCCGCCCGGTGAGCAACTCTATTTCCAAAAGAGAGAGTCCGTTTTTCTCGCTTATAACGCGGTATTTTGTCTTTATGGTGCGGTTGTTTTCGGTCTTCTTGTCTGAAAGGTAAACCTTGTTTTTAGCCTCGTTTTTTTCGAGATATGCCTGTAACACGGCGCTTTTTTCTTTGGGTACGCCGTGTACCACAGCAAGATACCGCTTTTCAATCTGGCGGTCTTTAATTTTCTCACAGAGGATTTTAAGCGCCGCCGCCGTTTTAGCCGCCAGGACAAGTCCGCCGGTGTTGCGGTCTATGCGGTTGGCAAGCGCCGGCGTAAAACTGCCGCTCTTTTCGGGTGAGTATTCGCCTTTTTTATAAAGATATTTCTTTATTCTGCCGATAAGCGTATCGCAAAACTCCTTATCGTCCGGATGCGATAGCAGACCTTGCGGTTTATCGGCTATTATTATGTTTTCGTCCTCGTATACGATATTCAGCCTGTCCGAAGCCGATAAAAAATCATATTTAGTTTTATCGGGAACAAAAAACTCGTCGTTTATATAGGCGTCTATAATGTCGCCTTCTACAAGGCGCATATCGCCCTTTGCTTTAGCGCCGTTTACCTTTATCCGCTTAAGTCTTAAATACTTATACAAAAGCGTTGCCGGAAGCCCCGGGCAAACTTTAGCCATATATTTATCGAGCCTTTTTCCGTTATCGTCTTTAAGTGCCGTAAAACTTTTCATATCATTCCTCAAAAGCTTATTTACATTACTGATTATATATTTTTTAAAGCATAAAGTCAACAAACAGGAAGTGACAATTTGAACACATTTAAAATTTATCGCCGCGGTGTGCGCGACGGTATGCCGGTATTTTTCGGATATCTGGCAGTTTCATTTTCTTTTGGAATTCTTGCAAAGAGCTTAAATATTCCCTCTGCCGCCGCGGTTCTTATGTCCGCCGCAAACTTTACATCGGCAGGCCAGTTTGCCGCTGTGAGCAGTATTTCCGCCGGTGTCGGATATATAGAGCTTGCTTTAATGCAATTTATAATTAACCTGCGCTATTTTCTTATGTCCTCTGCTCTTTCGCAAAAAATAAGCGATAAGCCTCCGTTTTTCCACAGGTTTCTTATGGCTTTCGGGAACACAGACGAGGTGTTTGCCCTTGCGGTGTCCTATAAAGGCGAGCTTACACCGTCTTATTTTTACGGACTTATGACCGCCGCCCTGCCCGGATGGGTCACCGGCACCGCGCTCGGTGTAATCTCGGGCAACTTCTTGCCGGCAAGGGTTTTAAGCGCGCTTGGTATTGCGCTTTATGCTATGTTCATAGCAATTATCATCCCTCCGGCAAGGAAGAGCAAAATCGTTGCCGGCATAGTTGCCAGTTCAATGACTGCAAGCTTCCTCTTTTCAAAACTACCTGTTTTAAAAAATATTTCCTCCGGTTTTCGGATAATAATTTTAACGGTGCTGATTTCTGCCGCGGCGGCGGCGCTTTTCCCCGTAGAAACGGAGGAAGATTATGAATAGCAATATTTTTATTTGTATTATAGTTATGGCGGCGGTAACATATTTTATCCGCGTTTTGCCGCTGGTGCTGATAAGGGGCAAGATTAAAAACCGTTTTTTCCGTTCATTTATATACTATGTTCCTTTTGTAACCTTATCTGTTATGGTTTTCCCGTCAATACTTACAAGTACGAGCAGTTTTATTTCTGCTCTGATAGGTTTTGTTATAGCGGTAACAGTCAGCTTTTTAGGCGCCGGTTTGCCGGTGGTTTCACTTTTTGCCGTGGCCGCGGTATTTGTATCGGAGTTGTTTATAAGATAAGCTTTCACGGTGTTTTATAAGAGCGGTGCAGTTAATACTCATCATAAAGATACTGCCCATTTCTGCTATCTGCCAGACTGCCGCTGTTTTAAATACAGCGCCCGGCATGCAAACAGCACAGTATACCGGCAATATTATTGCCGGGCTGATTTTCAGCTTTTCTGCAAATCTACGCACGTAAACGCCCCAGCCTATAACCGAGGAAAAGGCAAAAAAGCAGACCACAAGGCAAAATATTGGCAGGCTCCTTTTACCTAAAATGCCGATAAACGCGCAAAGTGTTGTATATGCACCTAAATCTTCACCGTAAGTTACCGTGCCGGAAGAGAGGACGACGAGCGCCGTCAGGCTACACAAAACAATAGTATCAACAAAAACCTCAAATATGCCAAACAGTGCCGCCTTCTCCGGTTCGGCACTGTTTTTTTCGTATGCTATGGCGGCGGTTGAAAGCCCCGCCTCATTTGAAAAAACACCTCTTGCAACTCCCGGCTTTATAGCCTTTACAACCGAACCTACTGCCCCTGCGGTGACAGCTCTCGGGCAGAATGCGCCTTTAATTATCTGTAAAAATACGCCGCCTACAGCTTCTCGCATCCGGAAAAGTGCCGCCGCACAAAGAATAATATAAAAAGCCGCCATTAAGGGTAAAAACTTTTCGCAAAATCTTACCGCCGCCGCTTCGCGTTTTAAAAGCAGAAAGCTTGCCGCAAAAAAAGCCATGCCTAAAAAGAACCGCACCGCTGTATTTGATGTGCTTATACCGTCAAGAGCAATTGCCGCGGCAGTGGCGGCGGCATTAGTCTGAGTGAGATTTCCTATACTTACCGCGGCGATTATGCCGAAAATCAAAAATGTTCGCCTTAATATGTCCGACTTTATGACTTTATATATATAGCTGTAAACAGAGCCCTCTTTCTTAAAAAGCGAGGAAAGATATATTTCCGAAAACTTTACGGTCATAGCAAGAAGCGCCGATATCCACATCCAAAAAACCGCTCCCGGGCCGCCTAATGTTATTGCACCTGCAACACCTACTATGTTTCCGGTTCCCACTGTAGCACTAAGCGACACAAACGCTGCAGAAACCGGCGAGTTAATTCCGCTATTGGAGTCGCTTTTAAAAACCGCCTTTATAGCGGCTCCGATTTTCCTTATCCCTATAAACCGGCTGTTCAGATTTAAAAACAAAAAGGCAAGCAGTATTAAAACCAGCGTCGGTGTACCGAAAACCACGGAATGTATAAGATTTAAAATCAAAAATATCACCCTTTTTAAAATTGCCTATTGATTTTAACGCAAATATGTGATATTATACTATGGCACGGAAAAATAAACTTAATATATACGCGCCGGTAGCTCAGCTGGATAGAGCGTCTGGCTACGGACCAGAAGGTCGGGAGTTCGAATCTTCTCCGGCGCGCCAAAAACAAAAAAGTCGCTTTTGCGACTTTTTTGTTTTTCCGTAAGAAGATTCGAACAGGACGGTTTGCCGTAAGGCAAATTGCGACCTTTCGGTGAACGGTCGCAAAGTCCGCGTGCGTGCCGGCGGCGTTGCCGACGGGCGAATCTTCATCCGCTCTTTATCCCTCTTTCCTGAAATCCGCTTCTTACGACTTTTTTGTTTGTTTTCTTTATCCCCCTCACCTCTTTATAATCACACACATAAAAAGATAGAGCGCTACTATAAATACCGAAAGGTTTATATTTCCCTTTATTATAAAATACATGCCTGTTGTAATCAGCAAACAAGCCAATACCACAGTAATTATATTTACCGTGCGTGTTGCAGTGTATATGTCGGTTTTTCGTGTTAAAAGCATTTCTAAAAGGCGGCCGCCGTCAAGCCCGGTTACAGGCAGCAGGTTAAACACCGCTAAAACCGAGTTTAACAACGCAAATTTAAGCGACATTTCGGAATCAGTCAAATAGAAGTTTATAAAAATCGTCGCTGCAACCATAACATTAGCGAGCGGCCCGCAAATCACTATGCCGGCTTGCTTTTTTTGCGAAACGCCGTATTTCTCCACTATTTGAACACTGGCGGGTATAAGACGTATTTCTTTAGGCGCGCAGTCAGCCGCCCACATAGCAAAAAGATGCCCGGTTTCGTGGATGAGAACGGCGAAAAGCGAAGGCAACATAAGCCCTGTCCTGTCTACGGCAAGCATAAGTGATATGGTGGCACAAAACAGAAAAGAAACATAAATCTTTGTTCCGAAAAGGCTAAATCTCATTTTCGGCACCTTTGACTATTTCTGAAATATCTATATCTGCCGTCATATTGTTCAAATACCAGTTTTTGACTGCCTTATACGAAGATTTAAAGAAAAACCTTGTTATAAGTACGCTGATTATAATAAGCACTGCCAGTATGCTTTCTGCCAATGCCACTTTGAAAAACATATTTTCTTTTTTTTCGTCCACACACAGCACCTGCCCTTATAAATAAATATTCACGGTAACTGAAAAGTATGCGAAAAACATAATGCGCGGCTTTCGCCGCGCAGCTACATAAAATATGGTTTTTGACAGACTGAAGCGGAGAACCGTAAGTTCTCCGCTTTTGGATTTTTTATTTTAGTTGAAAAGCTTTAAAAGCAATCCACCATACTTAATAAAGAGTGGTGCAAAAACAACCGCTACAATAGTCATAAGCTTTATGAGTATGTTTATTGATGGGCCTGAGGTGTCCTTAAAAGGATCGCCTACCGTATCACCGACTACCGCCGCACGATGCGCCAAAGAACCTTTACCGCCGAAAGCGCCGCTTTCGATGTACTTCTTCGCGTTATCCCAAGCGCCGCCCGCGTTTGACATCATAATTGCAAGCAACACACCCGAAAGCAGTGCGCCTACAAGCATACCGCCAAGCGCCTGGGCACCCATTATAAAGCCTACCATAAGCGGTGCTAAAACCGCAAGAACCGCCGGAGGTACCATTTCGTGAAGCGCGGCAGATGTGGAAATTGATACGCAACGGGCATAATCGGGTTTCTCTGTTCCCTCCATAATGCCCTTCTTCTCGCGGAACTGGCGACGGACTTCATCTATCATTTTATTTGCCGCTTTTCCTACCGATGCCATTGTAAATGCTGAGAACATAAAGGGAAGCATTGCGCCGATAAATGCGCCGGCAATTACCCAAGGATCAAGGAAATTAATCGTTTGCAGTTTTACAACGTGTGTGTAAGCTACAAACAGCGCCAATGCCGTAAGAGCGGCAGAGCCAATTGCAAAGCCCTTGCCTATAGCGGCAGTTGTATTGCCCACGGAATCAAGCTTATCGGTTATTTCTCTTACAGATTCATCGAGTCCTGCCATTTCGGCAATTCCGCCTGCGTTATCAGAAACCGGGCCGTAAGCATCAACCGCAATGGTCATACCGGCTGTTGAAAGCATACCTACGGCAGAAATTGCGATACCGTAAACGCCGCCTAAAAGATATGCGACCACAATGCCTATGGCGATAATTAAAATCGGGAATACAGTTGACATCATACCAACCGACAATCCACTTATAATGGTAGTAGCATCACCCGTTTCGGATTCGCGGGCTATTGTACGCACGCTTGAAAAACGATCGGATGTGTAATACTCGGTAAGCTTGCCGATAGCGGTGCCGACAACCAATCCCACCACTACAGCACCGGCAAGTTTTAAGTTGCCGAAAAATACTTTTGAAAGTATCGCTGCAGCTACTGCTGCGAGAATAGCCGAAATATATGTTCCCATATTCAGCGCTGCGGCAGGGTTGCCCTTTTTGCCGCCGCGAACACAGAGAATGCCTACTATTGAAGCGAGAATGCCCACCGCCGATATTATAAGCGGGAAAACGGCACCAAGCGCCTCCTTGCCCTTATAAAGAAAACCTGAAGCAAACGCCAATGTTATGGCGGAAATTATTGAACCAACATAGGACTCAAAAAGATCGGATCCCATTCCGGCTATATCACCCACATTATCGCCCACATTATCAGCAATAACCGCCGGGTTTCTCGGATCGTCCTCAGGAATTCCTGCCTCAACTTTACCGACAAGATCCGCACCTACATCGGCGGCTTTAGTATAAATACCTCCGCCTACTCTGCCGAAAAGCGCCATACTCGAAGCACCGAGACCAAAGCCTGTAAGACACTCAGAGGCCGTCTTATTATCAAGCAGTAAAAACGCCAAACCTACACCGAGTATACCGAGGCCTACAACACAAAGCCCCATAACTGCGCCCGATTTAAACGCAACATTAAGCGCCTTATTCATACCGGAGGACTCAGCAGCGGCGGCAGTACGAACATTACTTCTTGTGGCTACCTGCATACCAAAATATCCGGCAAGGACCGAAAACAGCGCGCCTACCACATACAAAATCGCGGTAACAGGGCTGATCGTGAGGCAAATAACAATTGATAATACCAAAATTACTACAGCCATAGTTATGTATTCACGCTTTAAAAAGGCCATTGCTCCCGAATGAATATATCCGGAAATTTCCTGCATACGGCTGTTGCCGGCGTTTTGCTTTGTTATCCAAAACGCTATAATCCCCGCGGTGATAAGTGCAACAGCACCTACCGCAGGCGGCATAATGCCAAATAATTTTTCCAAAAAACCACCCCATTGGTACTTAAACAATTGCAAAGCAATCTTAATGTGTTTTCTAAAGTATAACATATTGTTAAATAATTGTCAATATCTAAAACAGCCAATTTTTTTGTTCTGTAAAACTCAACAAAAATGTTATTAAGGACTTAATAGCTATTTTGTATTCTGCCAAGATTTAACAATGGTTTTATACATTACTCTTCATTTTTAAGCATCCTTCAGAGAAAAATACTTTGGATTATGAAGAAAATTCCCCCGCGGGCATCCGCAGGGGAATTAAGCCAATCGATATTATCAGGCGAAAGGATCTTCCTCTCCGCCGGTGTAGTCGCCTTCGGAGGCCATTATAATATCTTCAATATCAATCTCATAGATTTCAAGATCTGCTTTTTTAAACATTATTAATCTCCTCCCTTAATTAAAATGCCTGACCAAGATAGTAAGCCCAGTTCATAAGAGCCTGGAATACATCAGCATCATCCGCATCCTTGTCGACACGAGCTTTAGCATATCTGCCGTAGCTGTACTTAATTGTCATAGCGCTTGTGTCGCTACCTTTCTTTGCACCGATTATAATTTCACCGGTGAGATACTTGGTAGGTACATCGGAAAGGACGTAAGTATACTTGCCGTTTCCTTCGTTTGTAAGCAAATCAGTTGCAATCTCTTTGAAGTAAAGAACCTTTGAACCATCTTTTATCTGGATTGTTACTGTATCTTTATTTGCAACAGTAGCAGCATTAAACTTAATATTCATCTTTGGCTTAAATCCGGTTTTTACAGAAACACCTGCGATAGTCCAATCAGGATCATTGCCGACTTTCTCTGCAGACTTTGAAGCCGGAAGCGACCAATTTGTTATATCATAATGAGTAGTGGTATAAGCGCTGGTGTCATAACCGAGAATCTTAGTTGTCTCATAACCATAGTTAACTAATGCCTTTGCATAGTTCTTCTCGGTAGCGGTACCTGTTGAAGCAAGGGTTTCAGCATACTGCTTAATGCTGTATGTCCATTCAGCGCTTACAGTAACTGTATTGCCATTAACAACAACAAAGTTACCTGTTACCTGACGGCTTATACGGCCTACACCGGCATCACCGGCGCAGGGGAACAAATGGTTTCCGCTTGCATCTGTACCGGCATCAACCGCTGTAGCTGTCACCTTTTCAGCATCGTCGCCCTTATAGCTGTAGATAAAGTAAACTTTACCAGCCGGCAACTTAGAGCTCGGAATAAGAGCGTTAAGAACAGTATTTCCTTCTTTATCAAAGGTTAAGCTTGCATACTTAGTATCAGCAAGGGTATTAGAACTTAAGCCCGTTGTGCTTACAACCTCTGCTTTGGTTGCGCCGCAGATTGAGCAGGTTGTCGTCTTGATACCATTTGCAGTAGTTGCACTGCCATAGTTATGAACATGTATGCTACCGCTTGTGTTAGGTGTTGTATAAGTATCTTCAGCTGTGTTGGTTATATCAATATCGGTAACGTTTACAGTCCATGTTTTACCTGCAGCAGCCTTTTCAAGAGACTGACCGTCGCTAACGGTAAACTTAAGGATAAGAGTAAGGCTTGAATAAGACTTGATGTCATTAGTCGCACTCTCTGTAAATCCTGCAAAGAGGACCTTCTTGTTGGAAACATTGATGTAAACCTCAGGAGCATCTCCGCCCATATCTACCGCCGGAGAACACTCAACTAATGTAAGACCGCTACCCGTTGCAACGAAGCTACCTGCTGTAAACTCATCACTACTGGCGAACGTAACCTCTGCTATTACAAAAGAATCTTTAGCGCCTACTTCATAGCTGCCGCCTGTAACTGTACAAGTTGCGCTCTTGGAAGCAGCACTTACTGCGCCGGTAAATACCATTACCATGCACATTGCGGCGACTAAAACCGCGGCTACCGCCTTTGAAAAAACTTTTTTCGTCATTTAAATCCTACTCCTAACTGGCACACGCCAAACATGTATGATTTTATACCGAACAGACTTCGGCTCAATGTTATTATAGCATTAACATTTTATAAATGCAAGCATTTTTTCAAAAAAAATGCACAATTTTTGAACGGATTTCAGGCAAAATATACAATGTTAACAAACCCCTGTTTTTATCCTGATCAAACAATTTGACATTTGCGGGAAAATTGAGTATCATAGTACACAAGATATTGTGTTTGAGGTGTAAAATGAAATTAAAATGTAAATTTGTGATAAATACTGTTGCAGGCGAAATTTTAGCCGTTCCCGTTGGTAAAGAGAGTGTTTTTCGCGGTTATATACGGCTAAATGAAACCGGAAAAGATATCTTTGAACTCTTGAAAAAGGATACTGACCGCGAAAAAATCATATCCTCTTTGAAAAAGAAATACCCTGAGGCAAAAGAAGACGAAATTGTCGAGAGCGTAGATAACATACTTCAAAAACTCACTTCAGCAGGGCTCGTTATATGAAAGAACAAAATCTCGAAACTGTTTTAAAGGAAATAGAGCAAAAGGGCAAAACGCTTTGCTATACAAAAGGTGTCAGTATGTTACCTATGCTAAAAGAGGGCAGGGACATATCTGTTCTGATAAAACCGGACGAAAATTTGTTGCCCGGCGATATTGTTTTATTTGTCAGGCCGGAAAATAACGGCGAGCTTGTGCTTCACAGAATAGTAAAAGCCATATCAGAGCACAAATATCTTATACGCGGAGATAATACCTTTTGGGATGAACCTGTCCGCCGTGAAAACATAAAAGCTCAGCTTGACGGATTCTTCAGAAAGGGCAAGTATATTGACTGTAAAACATCCAAAGGATATAAGCTTTATACATTTTATCAGCTACATCTGTATTTTTTGCGGCGTTTTTTCTGCTATACGATGCGGATAGCGGGTGCAAAGGTAAAGAATAATGTTTTCCACCTTAATAATTTTCATCTTGACGACTATTTAAGAAAATAAAGATTTATAAAACAGTTTCTAAAATCACCAGCACGGCACATGCCGGTATTCCGAAAACTGCCGCCGAGGGAACAGTGTATATATTAATAGGTATATGTACCCCGGTAAACCGGGATGTAAGATTTACGGCAATAAGTGCCGCAATTCCTAAAAGCGCATTCACCGCCGCCGATCGAAAAGGTCGGCGGCTTTTTATATGTAAGATTAAAAGAACGAGGGCAAACACCGCCAAAACGGATATAATCGAAATAGCATATACTTTCATACAATCACCGGAAAAGTATATGAAAAACAAGTAAAGAATATTCCGTATGCCGGATTTTTTAATACAAACAGCGGACTGCCGAAGCAGTCCGCCTTAAATTTATGATAATGTTATGTTGTCCCAACCGGATAAGTACTTAAAGAGAGTTGTAATATCCTTGTTGTTCTTCTTCCCGTCGCCGTTTACATCAAGTGCGGCATCGTTAACCTTAACATTCAAACCGGATAATTTCTGGAAGAGTCGGGTCAAGTCCTTGTTGTTAACTACACCGTCATCGTTTATATCGCCCGGCTTATGGTTTTCAAGTTTGTTTATTACTTCCGTGTTGCCGGTTTCATATCCGCATACGGAACAAACCTCTTTCTTTAAGCCGTCAGCTTCCAAAGTCGCAGGTGTTACCACTACCCATGTGAGGGTGTGTGCCGCCGTGTCAACATTCTGCTCACATACGGTGCAGTAATGCCAGTGATTGCTTGCGTCAAAATTCCAGTCGCCCACGGTGTGATTGCCGGTAGCAAGGTCAGTTTTAGTCACTCTTGAAAGCTCGGTTTCACACTCCGTGCAATATACAACTTCATCGTGAGAGCCGTTCGCCCCACAGGTTGCGGGAACCACATTCTCGTTTACCGTATTACCCGGGGTGTGAGCAAGCATATTGATCGTTGTGCCCTCGGCAATCTTTGCTTCACAGCCGAGGCAGTAAGTATCACCGGTATAGCCGGTTGCCGTGCAGGTGGCTGTTGCCGCGTCTCTGATTTCGGTGCCGCCGTCATGATTACTCGGATCAAGCGGAAGCGGAGCATCGGAGCCTTCAAGAACTTCACCGCAGCTATCGCAAACGGTGTATGCGCCGTGGCCCTGTGTATGGCAGGTAGAAGCTACAGCCTCAACAACATGAGAAGCCGCATGCTCGCACGGAACATATCCCGGAGTAAAGTAGTTTGCCGGTATGTTCTTAGCAGTAATATTTTCCTCATCTTTACCTAATCTGTACCATTTGCCCATAGGCGCCGCAAGCGGATTGTTTCCGTTTGTCCATGTGGCAACATATTCATTCTCGAAATTCACCGTCTTATCCGTGATAGGAGCGATAAGGTTATCGCCGATATTTTCCGCCGCCTTCGCTTCATCAACCGCGGAGGCATCATATGTGGTGCAGTTTACCTTGTAAAGCTCAGGCTCGCCTATTGTAATTTCGGTATCAACACTATCCCCGACGTAACCGCCGTCTCCCACATAGTGGCCGTTGCCGATAAGTATCGCTATGTTAGCGCCGGAAATCGGGTTATAGCGAAGATACGGATATCTGGTCTTCATATTATAGTGGTCGGTCTTTCCGGGATCCGGCGGCAACCAACCCATAATATATCCGGTAAGAATGCCGGTTTCCGGATCATATGAGGATTCTATAACCGCGTTATCGCCACCGGCTGTGGCTTCGCAAGCATTCGTTCCGTTATA
Source organism: Oscillospiraceae bacterium (assembly GCA_902766755.1). GTDB lineage: Bacteria > Bacillota > Clostridia > Oscillospirales > Acutalibacteraceae > UBA737. The sequence goes on from CACXEV010000036.1 coordinate 36,089, forward strand.
TTTCGCATACAGCGTTGATACCTCCGGATCTTTTTCTCCCGTGCGTTTTACCTTGCATGTAAACTTATACCACTGACAACCATTAAAGCCTGCCAGCTTAACTGTTGTAAATGCACTTGCCGGATTCTTTGAAGCGGCTATTTGAATAGCCTGCTTTTTAGCTGAAATATCGGTTATTTCCGTTTTAGCAAAGCTATCTGCAAAAGTTTTGCCGCAAGAGCAGGACCAATACTCGCGCGTAACATCTGTTGCCTCGTGATGTGTTAAGGTATGTCCCTCGCTGATGCAGGAGGTAAGATTTTCAGCGTGTACCATACCTGTACAGCCGTCAACGCTCCATTTGTACTGGCTGGCACGGATAGGATCATGATCATGGTTTGACGCGCTGCCGGTATACTGATATGCCCAGTTGGAAGTATCGTCAACCGTTTCGGCATATAACTGCGGAGCTATATCCTCAGCTATCAAATCCGTAACCGTATGAACATTATCCGATACGCTTACATCATAAAGGTCAACCTTTATATCGCTGATTGCGAACGAGGAATTAAAGCTGGTTGAATCGAATTTGCCTTCCTCATAAACATGTTCGGCGTTACCTATTGTCAAAACCTCGTTGGTTCCCCAGCGGGTAGCGTTGCCGTTATTGGATGTGCTCATACCCACCCAACCGACAAATTCGCCGGTTTCGGGATCATATGTACACTGCGGTCTCACACCGCCGCCGTTGTCGCTTCTCTTATAATTCTTATAATACGCCGCGTTGCGAACATTATTTGTTGACAGGCCCCAGCCCTGCGAGCCTCTGCCGCTGGTGCCGCTTTTCTTACCTACTATTCTGCCGAGCACCGGAGCCGCGTCACCTTCAAGCCTGTCAGCCTTGAAGGTAACCTTGAGGATAACATTTTTATCGGTTGTCGCGCCGCCCTGCAGCGTATACTGACCGAGAGATATCGGAAGGAATATGTTGCCGGCCTTGTTAAGCTGCGGTATGGTTTCGTCAGCAATTACATCTTCTTCGCCCTCGTGGTTGGCTTCTATAATCACCATTTTCTTGTTTATATCGTTAATGATTTCAAAGCCCGCGTCAGCACTGTTCCGGATCTTTGCGAAATATGTATCCGGATAGCTTTCGTTTGTATAATACTCGCGCGTAAAATCCGTTGCCTCATATTTTACAAAGCTTTCGGCGGAATAACCGGCTGAAGTGTTGAAATCCGCCGGAACCTTCACCTGCTTAACATATGCGGGTGAGGCGAGAACGTGCCACTGCATTGCGCTCGAGCCGAGCAGAGAATCCCACTGGTCGCCGTTTTCACTTCTGAAGAAATATGTTCCGTTGAAGTTGATGCTTGAAGCATTAAACTCAGGCAGAAGGTTCTCATCGATTATTTCGCCTTCATCCATATAATAAAGCGTTGGATTACTCATAATAAATGAGTCGTCAAAATCACCGGCGGTGGTCGTCGTACCGTCAAAATAGGAGTTGCCTATCACAATATAGAACGAACGGAAACCTTCGCCGTTAGGATTGCGCCTTTTGTCAAACACAACAGTTATATCGGCGGTGCATACACCGTCTTCAACCGTAACCGTGCTGTTATCACACCATTCGGGCTCGCTAAACACCGCATTGGCACTGCCGCTCGGGTCGCCTTCAGAGTTTCTCACGCGCAAAACTCCTATTATCGGCTTGGTACCCGAAAGCATTTTACAATCAAAAATCAGTTTGAAATGATTTTCACCCTCTAAGGCGTTGCCCTCTTCAGTATCGTTGCCCTCTTCGGCAATATCTACCGGAATAAATGTGGCTGCCTGCCTCTCAGCTCCTGTTTTCCCGATAAAAATCGCGTCAACGGTTTCGACAGGCTCTGTGGCGCTTGAAATGCTGAAACCGGTAAAGAGCGACACTATCATACACACGCTCAAAATTACCGCGCCGAGCTTCTTTACGCCTCTTAATGATTTTCTTGAAAACATAATCATTTTCCTTTCCTCGTTTTGTAAAACATGCTGTTTGTTTGCGGAACGTCAGCAATTCGGCAAATAAACACACATAAATTTTCAGGATTATTATACACAATACACAAAAAAATGTATACCATAATTTTGCTGTTTTTTATCAAATTTTTGCTTTTGTAAAAATTTGCACACAAAAAAAGCACAGGATATCCTGTGCTTTTAGTTCATTCCCTGAAAACCGAACAAAGGAAATGCGAAGAGAATCGAAGAAGGTCAAGCCCTCGGTCTATTAGTACAGCCTGGCACACGCGTCACCACGCTTACACCTGCTGCCTATCAACCCGGTAGTCTTCCGGGGACCTTACTAGCTTATGCTATGGGAAATCTAATCTTGAGGTTGGCTTCA
>CACXEV010000037.1 GCA_902766755.1 Oscillospiraceae bacterium
ACCCGACCGCTTGTATGCAACGCTTATTGAACTGATAAAAAAATAAAGATAAACCGACCGCGGGCAGAGTATTCTGCCCGCGGTTTTAGCTATACAAAACCGCCCTTTTCGACTCCCGTTCATAAAAAATAGAGAGCAATGACAAAAGCAATCACTCTCTATTTGGAGCGGACAACGGGAGTCGCTACGCCGCACGATACAGGGGACGGTTCTATGTGTTTTATTATAAAGTGATGATTGTCCTAAAGGACAAGTGATGATATGCCTGCGGCATAGTGATGTATTGCGGCTTTACCGCAAAGTGATGAGATGCGTTCCGCTTCTTTCACGCGCGTAAGCGCACATCTTTTATCAACGGCAAAGCCGTTGTATATCATCAATTACGAAGGAATTGCATATCATCAAGACGGAGTCTTGTATATCATCAAGCCGCAGAAAAATACACGCTATCGCGTGATGATATACGCACCTTTCGGTGCAATGATATACACGCCTTACGGCGTGATGATATACCAAGCCTGCGGCTTGGATAAAAAAAGAACTGCCTTGGCAGTTCTTTTTTTGGAGCGGACATCCAGTAAAAAGGTCTCAAAAAGCCCTGTTTTAAGGGCTTTTTTACTTTCATGTGTGCAACCGGTGTGCAACAGATTATTCCTTTGGCAACTTTAAGTTTACCTATTCTTATATACGGGTGTTTTCCTGCCTGACATCAATATGATAAAAGCGAGAAGCACTCAAAAGTGTAAGCGCTTCTCGCTATTAAATCAGTATTGAGTTTTTAAATAATTACCGATGATTTTAACAAAGTTTTCAGCGTTTCTTAGCTGTTCTTCAACTTCTTCTTTGTCAATAAGATAGAAATCATCATAATCACTGCCTTGCCGTATTTCAACCAAACTGTCAATGGTAAGAGAAAGTTCTTGCGGCAAAATTTCGGTTTTAAGATATGCCTTTCTGAATTCGGCAATAATTCCAGAATGCTTTTTTGAATCAAATCCGCTTAATGCCAGCACTGCGCGCATAGCGGCAAATACTGCATAGTAAGATCTGTTCGCTACAGTTTTGTAATCTCCGATTTTTAAAATCTCTTTTGCAAAGCCGATTCTTTCTTCAGCTATTTTGATTCGGGATTTTGAAAGAGAGACTTGAGCATCAGACGGCAACTTTAATCCCTTCTTTCAGCACATTTTGATAAAAAGGAACAGCATCTAAATACATATTAAATGTTTTAGTATCCTTTAAGGTGACAGTAATTACAATGTCATTTTCAAGCCCCAGTTCAGAAGAAAGCTCTAAAAAAGGACGCTTGTGTGAGGAAAGAGATTCGCGAGGGACATTTGCTAAAACCATAATGTCAACATCGGAATCGGCGTCTTGGTCGCCTCTGGCATACGAACCATACAAATACACGGCAGACAATTTGCCGCCGAAAACTTTCTTTGCGGTTTCATCTACACGAGTTAATATTTTTGATAATTGGCTCTGTGTGCACATTTTTATCCCTCCTCGTTCATTTTTACATATATATTTTAACCTTAATATTCGCATTAGTCAAGTTTTTTCGCCTGAGCAGATTTGTTCGTACTTTTGTTGAAAATTGCAAAACAATTTAACTTGCTATATAGGTGCTTTTCGTTTGGTTGAAACTAATACCCATATTAGCAAAATACTCATCTGTTTTAGCAATATTTTCGTGTTGAAAATTTTCAAAGGCATCGCAATAAGTGTTGAGGGTTATTTTAATATCAGAATGTCCGAGTAAATGCTGTAAAACCTTCGGTTGCATCCCCGCCTCTATACAACGAGTGGCAAAAGTGTGCCTCAGTGAGTGGAGAGAGACTCTTCCTTTGACCTTTTTATCAAGAATCTCGTATTTTTGGATGATTCGTTTAAATTGCGAATTTACCTGTGAAGTTGCTACAAGTTTTCCTTTGCTTTCAAATATATACTCTTTTCCCGCACATAATACTATTTCTTTCATAAGCGGCATTACAGTTGCTGAAATCGGAATTGTTCTATTGCCGCTTTCGGTTTTAGGACTTTCCGAAACAAATGCCTCACCTTTTGCCCCTCTCGCTATTGTTTTGTTTACAGTGATTGTCTTAAATCCTAAATTAATATCATTTATAGTCAGTGCGTTGATTTCGCCCATGCGCATACCGGTTAGCATTGAAAGTAGCATCTGATGCGAATAATTAACATCTTCGGTTGTGAGAATCCTGTAAAGCCGCATTTCCTCATCGGTTGTAAGTGCACGCACCGTTTCTCGGTACTTGTATGATTTTGGTTTTTTCAAATCATCAGCGGGATTTTCTCTGATTATTTTGCGTTTAACCGCTTCTTTTAACGTCTTTTTCAGCATCATATACACTTTATCGATTATGCTTTGAGACATACAAGTTTCAGAAAGCAAAAAATCCTTTATCGGTGGGTAAGTTAATTCTTGTATGGGTGTATTTTTTATATAAGAACTTTTCTCGATTCGTTTGAGCGTCTCTATATTACGGTAATAAGTCCCTTTTTTAATATAGTTTAAATTACGGTCATCCTCAAGCATAAGCCTTGCCAACTCACATAGCGTTATCTGATTCGGTGCAATATAAGTCCCGGTTATAATGCTGTTCTTTACAGCAGTCAGCTTTTCGTTAACTTCCTTAATTGTTTTTCCGGTAACGCTCCGGCGTATAGGTTTACCTTCATCGTTATAGCCGACTACAATCTGACCTCTGAATCCAGATTTTGTCTTATAAACCGAACCTTCGCCATTGCCTTTTTCTTTTTTGCCATTTTTTATTCCTCCTTAATTTTGGCATCTGCACGGGCATTGTAGGACAATGCCCGCACTGTTTTCAAATGTGCGCTTATACGCGCCTGACCGATGCCCACTCGATTAGTTTGGATTTCATTACTTTCAGATTTTTACCGCATTTAATAAGCGGGAAATCCTTTCGCCTCATAATTTGCCTTGCAACCGGGACAGAGCAACCCATAAGGGCGGCGACTTCTTTTGTGCCTATAAATTGCATAAGATTTTTGTCCTCTCTTGTCAATGCTAATTCGCTCATATATCGCACCCCCTTATCTCGCACCGTCGTCACGCAGACGGCATTGGCGTTCGTAGTTTTGCTTCATCAGCCGGACTACAAGTTCTTCGATATCTTTCGGCGTAGCGCCCTTTGGGGCATACTGCCTGATACTGTCCATAGGAATCTTTAACTTCTCGACCTGATTAGGTTTTAGTTCCGACATAATTTCTTTGATAGCATCGTAGTCAAGACTGCCTTCGGCGGCGAGTTTTCTCATCCGCCTTGCCTGTGCGTGAGAGGGGAAGATTTCGGTTTCGTCAATGCGGTCAACTATATCCCGCTGTTGTTCTTCATCAAGGAAAGAAATTTCAACCGCCGGAGATACTTTCAT
>CACXEV010000038.1 GCA_902766755.1 Oscillospiraceae bacterium
GCAGGACTTTTACGAGTGCGCCTACGCGTTCGGCAAGTTTCAGCGCGATCTGCGCCATTTTCCGGCGGATACTCTTTATGAAACGATCCCGAACTTCCACAACACGCCTATCCGCTTCGGCGCCTTTTTAAGCGCGGTAAACGCCGATAAGTTCGGCAGAGCGGTGGGAGTAAAGGAAGAGATAGATTTTATAAGGGCGAGGCAGGATTTTTATTCGTGTCTTATCGACGCCGAGGCGAGGGGCGACCTGCCGCTTCGCGTTACCCATAACGATACCAAGTCGAACAATGTTATGCTCGATAAGACCACACGCAAGGCGCTTTGCGTTATAGACCTCGATACCATTATGCCCGGTTATTCGGTAACCGATTTCGGGGACGCGATACGCTTTGGCGCCTCCACCGCGGCGGAGGACGAAAAGGACCTTGACAAGGTGCATTTCAGTATAGAGCTTTTCGCCGCCTACACCGAGGGCTATATGGCAGGCTGCGGCGGCAAGCTTAAGCCGGCGGAGGTAATGCTTATGCCCGAAGGCGCGAAAATGATGACTGTGGAGTGCGGTATGAGGTTTCTGACAGATTATCTTGAGGGCGACACCTACTTTAAGACTTCTTACCCGGAGCATAATCTCGTAAGAGCAAGGACCCAGCTTAAGCTCGTAAAGGAAATGGAAGACAACTGGGATAAAATGAAAGAAATCGTCGGGAAATACTGCTGACGTAAATCAAGTGAAATATTTATTTTATTTTAAGGTGGAAAAGATATGTACAGACTCGGAATAGATTTAGGCGGAACAAATATTGTAGCAGGTTTGGTTGATGAAAATTATAATGTTATAGCAAAGGCATCAAGAAAAACACTCTCCGGCAGACCTGCCGCGGAAATAGCGGATGATATGGCGGCTGCGGCGCGCGAGGCCTTAGAGATTGCCAAAATCACATTTGATGATGTGGATGGCTTCGGAATAGGCACACCCGGCTCTGTAGAGGCTAAAACCGGCACGGTAATTTATGCGAACAATTTAGGATTTTATAACATTCCTTTGAGTGATATGATGTTTGAACGCACAGGCAAAAAGTGGTTTGTCGCCAATGATGCTGACAGTGCGGCTTACGGTGAGTTTATCGCCGGAGCCGGTAAGGGAACAAAGGATTTTATTATGATAACCCTCGGCACAGGCGTTGGTGGCGGTGTTATTTTAGAGGGTAAAATCCGTTCGGGCTTTAATGGCGCCGGGGGAGAACTCGGGCATGCAGTTATTCAGATGAACGGTGAAGCCTGCACCTGCGGCAGAGACGGATGCTTTGAAGCCTATGCTTCGGCTACCGCCCTTATAAGGCAAACAAAACAGGCTATGGCAAGATACCCGGATAGCCTTATGTGGAAGCTGTGCAGCGGAGATTTAAACCGAGTAAGCGGTCTTACTTCCTTTAATGCTATGCGGCAGGGTGATACGGCAGGTAAAATGGTCGTAGATAATTATATCGGCTACCTCGCGGTAGGGGTTACTAACCTTGTAAACATTTTTCAGCCGGAGGTATTCTGCATCGGCGGCGGCATTTCAAAAGAGGGAGACACAATAGTAAAACCGCTTGAAAAAATCGTCGCAAGTGATAACTATGCCCGTTCTATCAAAAAACAGGCAATAATAAAAGCGGCTAAGCTCGGCAACGATGCCGGAATAATCGGTGCGGCATATATAGGCACACAAAAATAAAGTTTCAAGGAGTATTTATGGGTAAAGCGGAATTTATTGAAGTTATAAAAAACCGCGGCATAGCTTGTTCTCTGAATGAGCCTATGAAAAATCATACTACCTTTAAAATCGGCGGTAATGCCGATGTGTTCCTGTTGCCGGGGAGTGAGAATGAACTGATCTTTTCCGTTAGCGAGGCAAAAAAAGCCGATATACCGTATTATGTGATCGGTAAGGGCTCTGATTTGCTGGTGTCTGATCGAGGTATTGAAGGTGCGGTAATCTGTCTTGAAAAGATGCAGGGTATTAACATCAGGGAAAATACAGTTACGGTTTTGGCAGGGCAGAGTATGGCTTCGTTATGCTCTTGCGTTCAAAAAGCCGGTTTGTCGGGTTTGGAATTTGCTTATGGCATACCCGGCAGCGTGGGCGGCGCCATTTATATGAACGCAGGCGCCTACGGCGGAGAGATTAAGGATTGTATTGTTTCGGCAAGATACCTTACAAAAGACGGTGTCGTAGCTGATATAAAGGCTTCGGATATGGGGCTTTCTTACAGGAAAAGCATCTTTCAGGAAAACGGCGGTATAATTCTTTCCGCCGTGTTTGAGCTTGAGACTTGCGAACCGTCGGAAATATATAACAGAATGGAAGATTATATATCACGCAGAAAAACAAAGCAACCGCTTGAATTTCCGAGCGCCGGCAGTGTGTTCCGCCGGCCGGAGGGAAACTTTGCCGGAACACTGATTGAGAAAAGCGGACTTAAAGGAGAGCGAGTAGGCGGAGCTATGGTAAGCAAAAAGCACGCGGGCTTTATAGTTAATACCGGCGGCGCCACAAGCGAGGATGTTAAATGTCTTATCGAAAAAATACAAAAAAAGGTGCTCTGTGACAGCGGCATAAATCTACAAACGGAAGTAATATTTATAGGCAGGTAATATTGTTATGAATTTGGTTATAGTTACAGGGCTTTCAGGCGCCGGAAAATCACAGGCGGCAAATGCGCTTGAAGATATGGGATATTATTGTGTTGATAATATCCCTCCGGCAATTATACCGGCATTTGTCGATTTATCAAAAAGAGAAAGCGAAGGCTTATCTCGCCTTGCGATTGTAACGGATATGCGCGGCGGCAATATGTTTTCGGATATAGAAAATGTTCTTAAAGACCTTAAAGAAAAAAATATAAATTATAGAATACTGTTTCTTGATGCGGCGGATGATGTGCTCATTCGCAGATATAAGGAAAATCGCCGAAAGCATCCGCTTTGTGATATGATGGGAGTATCGCTTTCCGAAGCGGTACAGCTTGAAAGGCAAAAGCTCAAAAAAATCCGCGCGCAAGCCGATTTTGAAATTGATACCAGCCTTATTTCAAGCGCTCAGCTAAGGTCAATACTTGCCGAAACATTTTTAAAGAGCGCCGAAGGAGGACTTAGAATACTTTGTAAGTCCTTCGGCTTTAAGTACGGAATTGATGTGGATGCCGATACAGTGTTTGATGTAAGATGTCTGCCCAATCCTTTTTATGTGGATGAACTGAGAGATAAAACGGGACTTGAAAAACCGGTCAGCGATTATGTAATGAACAGTGAAGAAAGCTCAGAATTTGAAAAACGGGTTTTCAGCTTTGCCGATTTTGCAATACCGTTATATATAAAAGAGGGTAAAAGTCAGCTTGTAATTTCCTTTGGGTGCACCGGCGGTAAACATCGCTCTGTAACATTTGCGGAGGCTTTATGCCGGCATTTAAAAGAAAACGGATATAATGCAAGCGTGTTACATAGGGATATAAGTAAGAGATAGGAGAAGAAATGTCCTTTTCATCTGATGTTAAAACCGAACTTTGCGAATTAAAACTGCCGCAACATACGAAAATGCCGCTATGCTACGGCTTTTTACTTTTTTGCAGGTCTTTTTCGGTGGACGGAATAAAGCTGCAAACCGAAAATCAGGCGGTAGCAACGCTTTTTTCAAAATTGTTATCCGAGGTCTATTCGGTCAATACTAAAATACAAACCGGCGGAGGAAAAAGGAAAGTTTACCGCATTGAGATTTTAAGCGAGGCGGACAGGTTAAGGCTTTTAGCCTCGGTAGACTTTGGAGTTTATAACGGAAAAATTTATCTTGACGCTTTGGATAGCGACGCAAAAATTGCGAGTTTTATCAGAGGCGCATTTCTATCGTGCGGTCAGATAAGCGACCCTGTAAAAGGGGCAAGGGTGGATTTTCTGTTGAGGGACAAACAGCTTGCGGATGAGTTCAGGGCGCTTTTAAAAGACCACTACATTGAAACTAATATTTCAAAACGGCAAAATTGTTATGTGGTTTACATAAAGCGCAACGAAATGATCACCAATCTGTTGGCGCTCATAGGAGCTTCGTTTCGCAGTCTTGAGCTTATAGAAATGAGCATAATAAGCAGTGTGAAAAACAATATGAACAGGGCCGCAAACTGTGACAATGCAAATCTCGACCGTATGGTTGAGGCATCCTTAAGACAGAGAAAGGCTATAGATTATTTAGAAAAAAACGGCATTTTGCAGACACTGGACGAGAAGCTTATATCGGCGGCATCTCTGCGACGGGGCAACCCGGATATGTCCATTAAAGAGCTTTGTAAAGAAAGCAAAGAACCGATTAGTCCTTCCGGTCTTAATCACAGACTTAAGAAAATTATGGAGATATACGAGGAAAGAAAACAGTAGTAAGGAGTGATACGGCATGGCATTTACACATCTTCATCTTCATACGCAGTATAGTTTGCTTGACGGCTGTTGCCGTATCGAAAATCTTTTAGATACGGCAAAGAGTATGGGACAGACCTCTCTTGCCATAACCGACCACGGCGTTATGTACGGCGCTATTGAGTTTTACAAGGCGGCGAAAAAGCGGGGGATTAAGCCTATTATCGGTTGCGAAGTATATGTTGCTCCGAGAAAGCGAACCGATAAAGAGAAGGGGGCAGACAGCCGCTATAGCCACCTTATATTACTGTGTGAAAATAACGAGGGTTATCAAAATCTCATAAAAATGGTATCTGTATCCTTTACAGAAGGGTTTTATTCAAAACCCCGCGTTGATAAAGAGTTGCTTCAAAAATATCATAAAGGCATTATTGCGCTTTCCGCCTGCCTTGCCGGAGAAATACCAAAGGCGCTACTGTCCGGTGATTATGAGGCGGCAAAGGATACTGCACAGTGGTATAAATCCGTTTTCGGACAGGACAATTTCTTTTTAGAACTTCAAAATCATAATCTCCCCGAACAGGCGCGGATAAATCCTTATATTAAAAAGCTTTCGCGCGAGACCGGTATTAAAACGGTTGCCACAAACGATGTGCATTATATTATGAAAGACGATGCATTTATGCACAAGGTGCTTTTGTGTATACAAACCGGCAGTAAAATAGGCGAAAGCAACGCGCTTGAGTTTAAAACCGATGAGTTTTATTTGAAAAGTGAAGAAGAGATGCGCGCGGCTTTTCCGGATTGCCCGGAGGCTATTGATAATACAGCCTGCATTGCCGAAAGATGCAATGTCACCTTTGAATTCGGCAAGATAAAACTGCCGTTTTTTGATACCGGCGGTGAAGACCATTTTGATTATTTCAAGCGGCTGTGCTTTGAGGGACTTAACAGGATTTACGGGGAAAATCCCGATAGAAAAATCATAGACCGCTTAAACTATGAGCTTTCGGTTGTAAATCAAATGGGATATGTTGATTATTATCTCATTGTAGGAGACTTTGTAAATTATGCTAAAACGCACGGTATTGCAGTAGGCCCCGGCAGAGGCTCGGGCGCCGGCAGTCTTGCGGCATACTGTATGGGTATTACCGGCATAGATCCGCTTAAATATAATCTTATCTTTGAGCGTTTTTTAAATCCCGAAAGGGTATCAATGCCGGATTTTGATATAGATTTTTGCTATGTGAACCGACAAAAGGTAATAGATTATGTCATAGGTAAATACGGTGAAGACCATGTGGCGCAAATAGTAACATTCGGTACTTTAGCGGCGCGCGCGGCGGTAAGGGATGTAGGCAGGGCTATGGATATACCCTATGCCTTTTGTGACCGCCTTGCAAAGCTGGTGCCTCATAAAATGGGGGTTACTCTTAAAGGAGCTTTAGAGGGTTCAAAAGATTTAAAGGCCCTTTATGAGTCGGACGAGCGCGCAAAAGCCATACTTGATATGGCAATAAAGGTTGAGGGTATGCCTCGCCACGCTTCCACCCATGCGGCGGGCGTTGTGATAGCGGATAGGCCTGTAAGCGATTATGTTCCGCTCTCTCTTAACGATAATGCGGTAGTAACGCAGTATACTATGACGGCACTTGACGAATTAGGACTTCTTAAAATGGACTTTTTAGGGCTTCGCAACCTAACCGTTATTTCGGATTGTGAAAAGGCGGTAAAAAAGCAAGACCCCGGTTTCTCGGTTGACAAAATACCGATGAATGACGCCGCCACCCTTAAGATGATGGGCAGAGGCGATACTGACGGTGTGTTTCAGTTTGAGTCGGACGGAATGAAGAGTGTGCTTATACGGTTCGGGCCGCAGAACATAGAGGATTTAATAGCCATTATATCACTCTACCGCCCGGGGCCTATGGACTCTATACCCACATATATCCATAACCGTCATCATCCGCGGGATGTTAAATATGATACGCCCCTGTTAGAGCCGATACTGCGCGTTACCTACGGTTGCATTGTTTATCAGGAACAGGTTATGCAGATATTCAGAAGCCTTGCCGGGTATTCGCTCGGCCGCGCCGATATTGTAAGGCGCGCTATGGCAAAGAAAAAACACGATGTTATGGCGCGCGAGCGCGAGGCTTTTATATACGGGGAACGGGATAGTGACGGAAACATTTTGTGCGAGGGTGCTGTAAACCGCGGTGTGCCGGAGGACACGGCAAAAAAGATTTTTGATGAAATGTCGGCTTTCAGCTCCTATGCTTTTAACAAATCTCACGCGGCGGCGTATGCGGTGCTGGCATACATCACAGCATATCTTAAGTGCCACTATAAAAAGGAGTATTTTGCAGCACTGCTTACGAGTGTTCTCGATTCATCCGATAAAGTATCTCTTTATACCGCGGAATGCAGGAATTCAGGAATAAGAATACTTCCACCTTCCGTAAATGAGAGCGGTGACGGTTTTACCGCAACCGCAGAGGGTATCCGCTTCGGACTTTTAGCGGTGAAAAACCTAGGCAGGACTCTTATTGATAAGCTGATAGCGGAAAGGGAGTCTGGCGGAAAATATAGCGACCTATACGATTTTTGTTCGCGGAATTTCGGCAGAGAACTTAACCGCCGGGCATTAGAGGGGCTTATTAAAAGCGGTGCGCTTGATTCTTTGGGATTTAACCGCCGGAGTATGCTTTTTTCCCTTGATAAGATTCTTTCGGTTTTAGCTGAGGAAAATCGTTTTCAGGGCAAAGGACAAATAGGCTTTTTTGATGAAAACGATGATAACGACCTTAATTTACCTCAAGTCCCGGAAATGCCGCAAAACGAGCTTTTAAGTCTTGAAAAACAGACTACGGGAATGTATCTTTCAGGTCACCCTGTGGCGCCTTTTGCCGTTGCCGCTAAAAAAGTGGGGTGCGTGCCTGTTATAAATATAATAAGCGGAAAAGTGCCCGACGGCGCGCATATAAAGGTTATGGTTGTAATAAACGGAGTAAGCGTAAGAACTCTTAAAAGCGGTGCTGTTTTAGCATCGGTACTGGCTGAAGATACAACAGCCGCCGCTGATATAACGGTTTTTTCAGCCGCCTATGAGTTATACAAACAATTATTAAGCGAAGGTGCGATAGTTGAGATTTCCGGAAAGGTAAGCGAACGCGAGGACAGAAATACCGAAATTATATGCGAGAGGGTAACGGCTGTAGATGAAAACTTATTAAAAGAAACAGCGGAGCCCGAACGCCTTAAAATCCGGGTAAGCGGCATAAAAAGTCCCGATTTTACAGCCGCACAAAAAATTCTTGAGCGGTTTGGCGGAGATATGCCGGTAGTGGTTTTCTGCCGCGATACCGGTAAGCGATTTTTGGCGCCGGAGAGATTATTTGTTAAAAATGACGAAAAAATGATTACAGAGCTTAAAAATCTTTTGGGCGATAAAAATGTTAAAATTGAATGATAACCCTTGAATTTTATTAAACATTGTTGTATATTGAGTGTCGGAGATGATAATTAATGAAAACTATCGGAGTATTAACTTCCGGAGGCGATGCGCCCGGTATGAACGCCGCAATTCGTGCGGTTGTAAGAACGGCTATATCGCTTGGTATGAATGTTAAAGGAATAAAAAGCGGATACAGCGGTCTTATACACGATGAGGTGATTGACCTTGACGCTCGCTCGGTTTCGGATATAATTAGCCGAGGCGGCACAATGCTTTACACTGCGCGCAGTAAACGGTTTATGACCAAGGAGGGCGTGCTTGAAGCGGTAGAAACATGCAAAAGGCATGGTATTGAAGGTGTTGTGGTAATCGGCGGTGACGGCTCGTTTCGCGGTGCGCGTGATTTATCTGACCACGGCATACCCTGTGTGGGCGTACCGGGAACTATCGATAATGATATTTCCTCAACGGAATATACGATAGGCTTTGATACTGCGATGAATACGGCTATTGAGATGATTGATAAAATCCGCGATACCGCGCAGTCACATCACCGCTGTTCCGTAATAGAGGTTATGGGTAGGCACGCAGGCTATATCGCTCTTCAAGTAGGCATTGCTACCGGCGCTACCGGTATATTGGTGCCGGAAATTCCGGTTGACCTTGATAGGCTGGTTAAAAAAATAGTAGAGGTTGAAAAAACCGGTAAAAAGCACTTTATTATAGTTGTAGCCGAGGGTGTGGGCGGCGTTGACAAAATTGCCGAATACATTCAGGAAAAAACCGGTATTGATTCGAGAGCCACGGTGCTCGGTCATGTTCAGCGAGGCGGCAGTCCTACCGTTCGTGATAGAGTAAGAGCTACACAAATGGGCAGTGCGGCAGTACATCTTCTTTATAAGGGCATTGGAAATCGTGTTGTAGCGTATAAGCGCGGCGAGATAGTTGATTTTGATATTTTTGAAGCGCTTAATATGAGTAAGACATTTGATGCCGGGATGATAGATGTAGCTCACGAAACGGCGATATAAAAAAGCATAAAAAAATAACCGGCGAGGAAAAATCCTCGCCGGTTTCAGTTTGCCTTTAATTATTCTGCTTTTTTATCCTTTTTGGCTGAAAC
>CACXEV010000039.1 GCA_902766755.1 Oscillospiraceae bacterium
CAGATATTTTATGCGTACATTACTGCCCTCGTGAAGATCGCTATCCCAACTTTTACCTATTCTGTTATCAAAGCTCTTGCCGCTGGCAAGCTTAGCTTCAACCTCTTTACCGTCCATCGTGCGATATGTAACATAGTAAGTATAATAAACGCCTGTAACTATACCGTCCTCATCGGTGCTTTCACTCTCTTTTACGCGGGTAACTACGCCATCCGCTTCAACACCGTTTTGTTTGATGGCATTGTTGCGTTTAGCGGTAAACAGGACACAAGCGGCGATAATAACAACAATCACTGCTAAAGCAATATAAGTAACCATAAAGCAAACCTCATTTCTGATAATTACAATACGATATTATTATACGGTAAACCTTAAAGATTTTCAAGCATTATTATGCGAAGAATATACTTGCATAACTTTTATCTATAATTTTAATTTTCGTTAAGTCTTTTGTACATTTCAATAACAGCTTCCCTTAATTTGGCATTTTCTTTAGATTTCAACTTAGGATCATGCTCAAGCAAATTTGCCGCCGCCATTGATGCGAGTTTAAGTATATCATTATCAGCATAAAGGTCAGCAATTTTAAGATCAGGAAGCCCGTGCTGGCGCTGACCTAAAAAGTCACCGGGTCCTCGCAGACGCAAATCCTCTTCGGCAATTTTAAATCCGTCAGATGTATTTTTCATAACCGATAATCTCTCCCCGGCGGTACCTTTATCAAAATCACTCACAAATATACAGGTAGAAGCATATTTTCCCCTGCCTATTCTGCCGCGAAGTTGATGAAGCCCTGCAAGACCAAATCTTTCGGCGTTTTCTATAACCATTATCGCCGCATTAGGCACATCAATTCCCACCTCTATCACGGTAGTACAAACTAAAAGCTGAATCCTGCCGTCCTTAAAATCGCGCATAACCGCATCCTTGTCGGCAGACTTCATTTTTCCGTGGAGAAGTCCTACTTTATAATCCTTAAACTCACCGGTACTTATGTCATCAAAGTATTCCTCGGCACTTTTTATGCCTGCCATTTGCTCGCTTTCCTCAACCATAGGGCACACGATATAACCTTGACGGCCTTCGTTAAGGTGTTTTTTTATATATTTATAAACACGCGGCCTTAATTCACTTGTTACAACATAGCTTTCTATTTTCCCTCTGCCGCGCGGATATTCATCGAGAATGCTGATATCTAGATCTCCGTAAATAATTAGTCCCAAAGTTCTCGGTATAGGTGTTGCGGACATAACGAGTGTATGTGCATTTTTGCCCTTAAGAGACAGCGCCGCTCGCTGATTAACGCCGAACCTGTGCTGTTCATCAGTAATAACAAGCGCCAAATTGCCGAATTCTACATTATCGGACAAAACGGCGTGAGTTCCTACCGCTATTTGCGCCTCGGAAGAAATCAGCTTTTGTATCGCGGCAGTCTTTTCTCTTTTTTTCATAGAACCGGTAATCAGTACACACTCGATATCGCTACCCTCAAAAAGTTCTGAAAGACTGTTAAAATGCTGTTCCGCCAAAATTTCAGTTGGCGCCATAAGCACGGACTGATAGCCGCATTTGGCAGTATTGTACATAAGCGCCGCCGCGACCAATGTTTTCCCGCTTCCTACATCCCCCTCAATGAGTCTGTTCATAACCCTGCCGGATGCCATATCGCAAAGGCACTCCGCCACAGCGCGCCTCTGAGCTGATGTGGGTTCAAATTTTAAGGTTTTATAAAACTCATCCGTATAATTGTGGCTTAATACAGCGCTTGCCGAGGATTTTTTCTTACCCTTTAAAAGCATAAGACTTGTAGACAGAGCAAAAAGTTCTTCAAAAACAAAATACTTTTTAGCTCTATCCAAAGCCTCACGGCTTTTTGGAAAATGAATATTCTGTATAGCCTCGCTCAAATCGGTAAGATTATTACCTGTTCTCACACTTTCCGGTAATATTTCTTGTAATTCCGCAGAAGAAAGCGCTGTGCGGACAAGCTTTTCTATAGCTGTAGAGCTCATATTACTACTCGCCCTATAAACCGGCACAATACCCTCAAAACTTGTTTCTCTAATTTCCGGCGATGACATATTAAATCCAAATCCATCTAAAGTAACCTTACCTAAAAACAAATATTCACTGCCGATATGAAGCCTTGCGGCAAGATATTTGTTATTAAAAATAGTGATGTTTATATATCCGCTCAGGTCACTGACAGCAAACTTAAAAAGCGTCATATTCTTTCTTATATAATGCTCCCGAATATCGCTTGTGATTCTGCCTTTAATGCAAACAAACTCTCCGGAAATCAAATCCCGTATGTTTTTGATTTTTCCGAAATCTTCATATCTCCTCGGAAAAAAACGCAAAAGGGCACCG
Source organism: Oscillospiraceae bacterium (assembly GCA_902766755.1). GTDB lineage: Bacteria > Bacillota > Clostridia > Oscillospirales > Acutalibacteraceae > UBA737. The sequence goes on from CACXEV010000039.1 coordinate 2,371, forward strand.
ACAGTATCGATGCCCATATCACTTAAATATTCAGCGCGACGAGCGCCTACGCCCTTAAGAAATCTTATATCAGTAGAAGAATTTAACATAACAATTCTCACTCAACGGAAATGATATAGTAGTATACCGGCTGACCGCCGTTTACAAGTGTTATCTCAACCTTATCTCCGTATTTCTCATTAAGCTGTCGCTCAAGATCTTCAGCGGCAACATCTGTAATATCCTTACCGTAAATAACCGTAACAAATTCACTGCTGCGCTTAATCATTTTGCCGATAAGCTTCAGTGTTGCACGCTCAACATCACTATCCGTAAAGGCAATTTTGCCGCCGGTAAGCGCCATGATCTGGCCTTCTTTTATCTTGTGACCGTCAAAATCCGAGTCACGCGCTGCAAAGGTTACCTGACCGGTAGCAATTTTCTCAGCTGCCTTTTGCATTTCTATTGCATTGGTTTCATCATCAGCTTCATCACTGAAGTTAAGCATAGCAGTAATACCCTGAGGAATAGTCCTTGTATGAAGTACTATTACCTTTCTTGTGCTTATCGGAACGGTTTGTTCCGCCGCCATAATGATATTCTTATTGTTAGGAAGTACAAACACCGTTTCAGCAGGACAAGACTCGACTGCTCTTAAAATATCATCCGTACTCGGGTTCATGGTCTGACCCCCGGATACAACATTATCCACTCCCAAATCATGAAAAAGCTCTTCAAGGCCTGCACCGGCACAGACCGATACGAAACCTACCGGTTTTGTTTTTTCAACCGGCACAATGGTCTCTGTCAAATCGGCATTTTTAGTGGGCTTTTTTGCCGCCTCTTCAGCATCGTGTTTAGCACGCTCGTGCTGATCGCGCATATTCTCGATTTTAAGATGCACAAGTCCGCCGAATGTAAGCCCGTTTTCAATTGCATTACCCGGATGATCCGTATGCACATGAACTTTAATAATCTCCTCATCGTCCACTACAACTACACAGTCACCTATTGATTCAAGATAACTTCTGAGCTCTTCAGGCTGTTTTTCACATTCGGGATCCCGGTTTACGATAAACTCGGTACAATATGTAAATGTGATTTCAGCATCAAATTCACCTGCAGCATTTCGATTTTCACTCTCTGTGCTGACAGTTTCGGTTTGAGCAACCTCACTTTTAATAATAACACCATCTTTTAAAACCGATTGCATCCCCTCTAATATAAGCACAAAGCCTCTGCCGCCTGCATCAACAACGCCTGCTTTTTTAAGCGTAGGCAAAAGTTCCGGTGTTGTAGCTAAAGCCTCTCGCGCACCGTTTAACGCCGCATCAAACACACCAAGTGTATCTGCGCCGTCGGCAAGCGCCTCATCGGCTTTCTCGCTTGCAACACGGGCAACGGTCAGAATAGTGCCCTCTGTAGGTTTCATTACAGCCTTATATGCGCCTTCTACGCCAAACTTAAAAGCCGCGGCAAGATTTTCCGCCGTAAGCTCATCGCCTTCGCCTATTCCCTTTGCAAAGCCACGGAACAAAAGAGATGTTATAACTCCCGAATTTCCTCTGGCACCCCTGAGTAAAGCAGAGGCATTTACCGCCGCAACCTTGCCGGCAGAAGCGCCCTCAAGCTTCTCAAGTTCCCTGACGGAATTACTGAGAGTCATAGACATATTTGTTCCCGTGTCACCATCAGGCACCGGAAAAACATTTAAGTCGTCTACTGCTTTCTTATTGTTTGTAAGATTATTTGCGGCGGATATTATCGCGTCACGCAATGTATTACCGTTAAACAAAACACGCACTCCTTTAATCGCGAAAAATTGCTATAAAATTATTCTTTTATACCGTCAACCATAACGGAAACTCTGTTAACTGTTATGCCTGTTATATCAAAAACGGCGTACTTAACCTTTTCCGTGATACTCGATGCTATCGCATTAATATTCATACCGTAAGTTACAACTATATGAATTTCAACATCTATACTGCTTGCATCACCCGAGACCTTAATTCCGGTATCAAGCGACTGCTCTTTTGAAAAAACGCCCATAATTTTTTGCTTAGAGCCGCTAGGCACCATTCCGACAACGCCGAAACAAGAAGTAACTTCAAAGCCAATAAGCTTTGATAAAAACTGTTCTGTAATTGTTATAGTGCCGGTTCTTGTTTCATAAGAAATCATAAAAATCCCTCCGTTTATTCATACATTAAAATTTATATTTTTCAAGGCCGAAGAATATATCGCCTACTGAAGGTTTTGCCTCATTTTTTACCCGAGATGTATAAAATAGCATTCCGTTTCTATAGCATATCGGTATTTCAGGCATTTCGGTTAAAAAAGCACCTGCAAGATCCGCAATGCCGCACTCACCGGCGTGGTATCTGCCTATCATATCCTCACAAACCGTTTTCTGTACCAACTGACCGCTTTCATCCACACCGCCGGATGCAACACCGTAAGCCGCACTACCGCCGGGCAATACAAGGCTTGACATATCCATATTAAACGGCACTCTTATCTCCCCTAAATACAGCTGAAAATCGCCCGATAACAGAAGTGACATATATTGCTCATAAGAACGCTCTAAAACACTTATTTCAATACCCGCCGCACGGCACTGACCGGCTATAAGATTTGCGGCAAGCACCTTCGAAGGATTATCGGAATTTACAAGTAAAGTAAACGAAAGGTGCTTTCCGGAATCATTTGCATAATAACCATCTTCAAGCTTATTATAACCCATCTTTCCGAGATTCTCAACAGTAATTTGAATATCCGATACGATTTTCAGCGATTGAACCGGTGTAGTATCAGAAATAAACGGGTTAAAAAAGCCGCTTGCAGGGGTTGCGTTATCAAAATAGGCACTGTGACAGATCTCTGTTCTGTCTATTGCAGCAGATAAAGCATAACGCATAAGATTATTTGTTAATTGACCGTATGCACCGTTTATACCTATGTATACAAGATTGTTGGTATTTACATCTGCACGCTTTCCGCTCATACGCGCTATACTCGCTTCAGATTCATCTGCATAATAAATATCAGCCGCTCCCACTTCCACATAATGCGAAGCGGATACTTCATCCGGTGCATTTATTAAAGAAATCGCGGAGATTTCCGATTTGGTACCGTAATAATTATCGTTTCTGATAAGTAAATCTGCATTCTCGGATATATAATACCTGCCGGAGCCTATTGGAGCAATTTCTACACCGTCAGAGGTTCTTTTGCCGTCACTCCCCGCTTTGAAAACAGGAAAATCAAGAAGGTTTAAAAAATACGGGTCCACCCTATCAAGAGTAAAAGTGACTGCTCCCTGTTCCTTTGTTGCAGAAACCACCTCATAAAGTGAATCGGCATATACCGTGTTACTGTTTTTTGCAACATTATATGAATATATAACATCCTCCGCGGTAACTGATGAGCCATCTGTAAAAACTGCCGGTTTAAGCCTTACAGTACAAACATTTCCGCTGAGCTCGGCACTCTCGGCAAGGCAGTATACAGGGTTAAATTCGCCATCACACATAATAAGACTATCGTACAAAAGGTGGGATATCTGACGATTATACTTTGTTTTTGCCGTGTATGGATTAAAACTGTCCCCCGAAGAATAAAGAAGATTTATTTTTTCGTTTTTAAGTTTGACTTCTACCGGATTTGCCGGAGCCGAAGATGAATTATCAGCATTATTTTTGCAGGAGATTAAGGAAAGGCAAAGTATAATGCAAAGAATTGCACATACCGCTCTTTTCATAACATCCCCTCCTATTGCTCTTTATATACCCTTTTTGCCGATTTTGCAAGACCGGTTTTATCATCAATTTCAAAAATGCAGCCGTTTAACATACATTTCCCATCCGCTTGTATAAACTTTTCGCTTCCGCCGGATTTTAAACGGTTTATTATTATTTCTTTTTTAACTCCAAGTACGGAATCTATAACGCCGGTCATACCTAAATCCGTTATATACCCTGTGCTGCAAGGCAGAATTTGTTCATCCGCCGTTTGAACATGGGTGTGCGTTCCGAAAACGGCACTCACCTTACCGTCAAGAAAAAATCCCATGGCGCGTTTTTCGCTGGTGGCCTCAGCGTGAAAATCTACAAACACAAACCGCGCGCCGTCACTTTTTGCCTGCAAGACCAGATTTTCAGCCGCTTCAAATGCGTTATTTGCCTTCATCCTTTCAAGGTATACCTGGCCCGAAAGATTTATAACCGCTATCTGATACTTACCTAAATCGCAGAGCGCATAGCCGCTTCCAAATTCAAAATCTATATTATGAGGGCGTAAAAGACAGGGATTAGCATCTAACATATCATATATTTCTTTACGACGAAAAGAATGATTGCCGCCTGTTATAACATCCGCACCCGCCGAAAATATCAAATTTGCACTTTCGGGAGTTATACCATTTCCTTCAGCAGAGTTTTCACCGTTTACTATTGTAAAATCAATATCATACTCACGCTTTATATCCGGTATTATATCAAGCGCCGCAGAAACTCCCGCCGGCGAGCATACATCGCCCACACATAAAACACGCAATTCTTTCACTCCCTTAACGACCTTATCAAGAATACCATATAAAGAGAGAATTTTCAATGCCGATTTTCGAAAATCAAAAGTGAGTAATCAAGAGAAAATAGGAGAAAAATAAAGAAAAAATGAGATTTTGTTTTCTAAACTGAATTTTTAAAAAAATATTGTTGACTTGACGCTTTTAGTGTGGTATCATAATCGGGCACAAGAAATTTTGGAGGTTTTGATTATGTCTACATTTATGGCAAAACCTGCCGATGTTCAGCGCAAATGGTATATAGTAGATGCGGCTAATAAGCCTCTTGGCAGAACCGCCGTAAAGGTTGCCGATTTGCTTCGCGGCAAGGGCAAGCCCGAGTTTACTCCCCATGTTGATTGCGGCGATCATGTCGTTGTTATCAATGCTGATAAGGCAGTGCTTACAGGTAAAAAGCTTGAGAAGAAATTTTATCGCCGTCATACCGGTTATATCGGCGGCCTTAAGGAAGTAAAATACGCTACCCTTATGGCAACCCGTCCGGAGCTTGCAGTAGAGCTTGCGGTTAAGGGTATGGTCCCCGATACCACTATCGGCAGAAAGGCACTTACCCGCCTTCATGTTTATGCCGGTGAAGATTACGCTCAAAAGGCTCAAA
>CACXEV010000040.1 GCA_902766755.1 Oscillospiraceae bacterium
GCAGCAATTCGGGTGAAATAGAAGTGCAGAACAAAAAATGCAGGGTAAACCGCATAAGCACAGATATAAAAACAAGCAAAAACACGCTTAAAATTGATGTTAAATGCCGATACCGCAACTCAAAAGACCAAAAAGATGCGGCGATAAAAAAGGATATAGAAAACCTTGTAAACAAGCTCTACGGCAACCCTGCGCTTAAAGTGCTGGGCGCCGCCTCTTATAAAAAGATAACTGCTGCGGAGGTATGTGTGAATGGAAAATAAAAGCCGGCTTTCCGCCTTTCACTTTATCGCACTTGTATCTGTTTTCACGGTTGCAAACAGTGTAATCAAAATGCCGTTTTACCGTGAAAGCCTTTCAGAGCTTTTTATTGCCGCGGCAGGTGGCATAATTATCGCCTTTTTTATTTATAAACCGCTGAAAACAGTTATAAGCGCAAACTCAGGAATACTAAAAGGCGCGGTTTTTGCGGTAGCTTTTATTTTTTCGCTTATAGCGGCGGTGGCGGCTTCAAGGGAATACACTGCGTTCATTTATGAAAACCTGCTCACAAAAGAAAGTGCTTTTTTGATAAAGCTGATTTTTGCCCTATGCACCGCCTGCATTGCCGCAGGAGATAAAAAAGCAATTTACAAGTTTTCGAGCATTTCTTTTGCATTTGTTGCCGCGATATTTGCCGTAATGTTTTTAATATCGGTCAAAAACTTTGATTTAAGGAACCTTAAAACCGCCTTTGATTTTTCTCATATTTCCGTAAATCATACCTTCGCCTACGGTTATAAGCTACTTGCCCCAAGCGTTTTTGCAGTTTTGTTTATCGCCCTTGATATGCCTCGAAATTTACCGAAATTTGCAGTGCCGGCAGGTGTTTCGTTGGGCATTATAATCTGCATTGTCGCCGTGCTTGACAGTGTTTTTTGTTTCAGCCTTCCGCTATCTGCAAGACTTGAATATCCCTATATTGACGATATAAGTACCGTTACTATCGGCAACCTCTTTACCCGTATGGACGGCTTTGCTTATTTCGCCTTCTTTGTGTGCTATCTTTTAAAATGTGCCGTACTGATAAGGCTATCGGCAGATGCTTTATGCCTTGCCGGAATAAAGAAAAAAAGGTATGCGGTGATTTTGCTATCGGCGGTACTTTTGTTATAATATTTAACGGCGGTGAAAGTCGCAAATTAAAGATATAATATTCCCTCGCTGTGCAAAGGGAAAGAAACTTTTAGTTTTCTTTTTCATATTTTAGTATAGGAGGGAATTTTATGAAAAAGATAGGACTTGACGCCGGCCACGGTCTTTATACATCCGGCAAGCAAACGCCGGACGGCATCAAGGAATGGTCACTGAATGACGATGTATGCGACCGCATACAGTCTGTTTTGCGCGATTATGACTGTGAGGTAATCCGCACCGATAACAACGAGGGCGAAATTGACGAAAGCCTTTATTCTCGCGTAGCGGCATATATAAACGCAGGTGTTGATGCATTTGTTTCTATCCACCATAACGCATATACCGGGGATTGGAATAACGCCACCGGTGTTGAGGTTTATACTGACAGAACACCCACCGAAAAGGATGAAAGGCTGGCAAAGTGTATTTACAACAGATTGGTCGAATATACAGGGCTCACCGGCCGCGGTATAAAGCGCGCAAACTTCGCCGTTATCAATCAGAATAAGGTGCCGGCGGTGCTTTGCGAGGGTGGATTTATGGATAGCTCCGCCGACTATAAAATCATAACTTCCGATGCTGGCAAGCAGAACTATGCCCTTGCGGTAGCCGAGGGACTTATAGAGTTTTTGGATTTGAAGAAAAGACCTCAATCGTCCGATACGCCTGCCACACCCGAAAAAATAGATGTTATCTATCAGGTGTGGGAAAATGTAAAGGATAAGTGGCTGCCTGATGTGGTAAATGATACCGATTACGCCGGCAATTTTAAAAACGCGGTTTGCGCCGTTTATGCAAACCTTACAAAAGGCAATATATATTATAAGGTTCATATCATCGGCTCAAAGAATAACCGCGCGCGCTGGCTGCCCGAGGTTAAAAACCGTGAGGACTACGCCGGCAATCTCGGTCAACCGATAGATGCGGTGGCTTTCCGTACCGATACCGGAAAGACTATAAAATATGCCGCTCACGAGAAAAAGTCAGGCAGATGGCTTCCGGTGGTTACCGGGTATGATGTGAATGACCGTATAAACGGTTATGCCGGAAATTTCGGAAAGGAAATAGACGCCATAAAGGTATGGCTCGAATAGAGAAGGACTGAAAAATGAAGTATAAAGATATTTTCAGCGCCGCCGCGGGAACGCTCGCCGCGGTGCTTTCAAAGCTGTTCGGCGGCTTTGACGGAACTCTCGTTACCCTCATGATTTTTATGGCGGCGGATTATGTAAGCGGAATACTCTTAGCGGCGGTTTTCAAAAAAAGTCCCAAATCCAAATCGGGCGCGCTCGAATCCCGCGCCGGATTTAAGGGCCTTGTCCGCAAAGGTATTACCCTTTTGGTCGTACTGCTTGCTTCCCGGCTTGATAGTGTAACCGGGCAGAATTTTATTGCCGACGGCGTAATTATCGCCTTTATCGTAAACGAGGCTATAAGTATCACCGAGAACGCCGCGCTCATAGGCGTACCTATGCCTAAAGTGCTTACAAAGGCGATAGATGTTTTAAAAACAGAACAGGAATCCGTTTTGTAACATCATAAGGCTCCCCTTCCGGGGAGCCGTTTTGCATATAAAACGGGCAGTCGGGGACGCCTGCCCCTACGGTGTTAAATATAGTTTTGTTGGTAATTTGTAGGGGATGGCGTCCTCGACATCCCGAAACAGATATCAGACGATAATTGTGCCTTGCGGCACGGAATAAAACGGGCGGATAATATCCGTCCCTACGGTATAATTTGTAGGGTCAGATATTATCTGCCCGCCCACCTGCGACAAGGGATGTAAAACGGACAGCCCGGAGGTCTGTCCCTACAGTATAAAATATAATTTTATTGGTAATTTGTAGGGTGCGATGCCCTCATCGCACCGCGTCTGTCATCTGATTTCTGTTGTAATAATTATCCTGCCGCGCGAATATACTTTTAAAAAAGCGTTTATGGAGTGTGGCTATATATGGAAGAAAAATGTGTTAAAAGCGCCGTTTACAACCTTGAAACCGTATTCAAAGATTCTGCCGAAGTGCCGGTTGATATTGATTTTACCCTGCCGGACTACTGTCCGGAAATATCAAGGATACTGAAATGCCGTACAGCGGCACGGATATCGTCTAAGAGCGTTGAGGGGCAGAGAATATCGTTGGAGGGCTCTGTTACGCTGACCGTAATATATGCAGACAATGAAAACACGGTAAACTCATACGAATATCAATATCCGTTTTCAAAGACCTTTGAGGCAGGGACTGACCTTTCCGGTGCGTATGTAAGGGTTCGGCTTAAAACAGAATACATAAACTGCCGCCCCGTAACGGAGAGAAAAATTGACATTCACGGTGCAATAGGCGTTTACGTAACGGCAAGCTCAAGAAAAATCCGGGATATAATATGCGATGTTGAGGATGAGAATATTGAGGTACTGCGTGTAAGCGCACCGGCGACTATGCCGGTAGGTAACGCCGATAAATATGTGCTTATAGAGGATGAAATTGAAGTGGGCTCTTCAAAACCCGATATCAGATGCCTTATAAGATACGATTCATCGGTCAGAATTGAGGAGTGTAAACTGCTTGACAAGAAAGCTATTGCAAAAGGCGAGATGTCTGTAAACATTTTATACCGCGGTGAGGGCGGGGAATTAGAGTCGCTTGAAGGCAGTATACCGTTTAGCCAGCTTGTCGATATAGAAGGCGCCGGTGAAGACTGTGAATGCAGAATAAGCGCCGATGTTGCTTACCTTGAGGTAAAGCCGAAAGCCAACTCCTCGTCCGCCGCACGCGCATTTTCGGTTGACGGTAAAATTCTTCTCACAGCCGAAGCATACAAAAGCCGGGATATAGATGTTGTGACCGATGCCTATTCCACAATGTACGAAGCCAATGTGAGCGGTGAAGAGATCTGCTTTAACAGGCTTGTTTGCAATATAAATGATACATTTAACTGCCGGAAAGAACTGGACTTTCCGTCCGGCTCCATAGAGAGGGTTTATGATGTATGGTGCATACCGGGGGAAAGCAGTACCGAATTTGAGGGCGACTGTCTTACAGTGTCCGGAAACGCCGTTTGCGGAATACTCGCGTTAAACGAAGAAGGCGCGCCGGTTTATTATGAAAAGCCCGTTGAGTTTGATTACAGGTATAAAATGTCCTGCCCTACGGATAATTTAAGCGTACAGCCGGAGATAAGCGTTATTTCCACAGGGTACACAATATCGGGCGACAGCAGACTTGAAATCCGTCTCGAAATGGCAGTAAACGCCGCGGTTTACGAGTGCAGTGAAATAAACCTTGTAAACAATATAAGTATAGATGAAAATAAACCGATTTCAAAAAGCGACAGCGCCGCTCTTACAGTATACTTTGCCGAAAGCGGCGAAAATGTATGGGAGATAGCACGAAGGTATCTTGCAAATACGGACGAAATACGGCGCCTAAACGAGCTTGACGGAGATCAACTTACACAGACAAAGATGTTATTAATCCCTACAAAATAATTTTTTTGCGAGGCAATCTTGTCTCGCAATTTTTATTGACATTAAGTGTGCCATACTGTAAAATAATATAAGTAAATTATATTATATGAGGTGGCGTTTATGAAACCTGTTTATAAGAGGGTTTTGCTGAAACTCAGCGGTGAGGTTCTTGCCGGCGATAAGGGTACCGGCATTGATTTTGAAAAGGTCATTGATGTTTGCCGCAGGGTAAAGACCTGCGTGGATATGGGTGTGCAGGTGGCGATAGTTGTAGGCGGCGGCAATTTCTGGCGCGGCAGATCAAGCGGCGATATGGACAGGACAAGGGCTGATCATATGGGAATGCTTGCTACTACTATAAATTCATTAGCCCTTTGCGATGCTCTTGAGCAGTTAGGCGTTACTTCAAGGGTGCAAACGGCTATTGAAATGCGCCAGATAGCAGAGCCTTATATCAGAAACAAAGCTATAAGACATCTGGAAAAAGGCAGAGTTGTAATATTCGGCTGCGGAACCGGTAATCCGTTTTTCTCAACCGATACCGCCGCGGCTCTTCGCGCCGCAGAGATAGGCGCGGATGTTATATTCAAGGCAACGAATGTTGACGGCGTTTATGATAGCGACCCGAAGAAAAATCCCGATGCTAAAAAGTTTGATAAGCTCACTCACCATGAGGTGCTTGCCCGCGAGCTTCATGTTATGGATAGCACGGCGGCGTCACTTTGTATGGATAACGGCATTAAAATATTGGTATTCAATCTTAATAATCCCGATAATATCGTTTCCGCTATGACGGGTGATACTATCGGCACATTGGTAGAATAAGGAGGATAAATTTATGCAAGAGCTGTTTAAGAAAACCGAAGAGAAAATGAATAAGACTATTGAGGCTTTGGAGCGCGAATATAAAGCTATCAGAGCCGGCAGAGCTACCGCGGCGGTTTTAGAGAGAGTTACAGTGGATTATTACGGCGTACCTACCCCGGTTCAGCAGATGGCGGCAATTTCGATACCCGAAGCAAGAACACTGCTTATTCAGCCGTGGGATGCATCTACTCTTAAAGAGATTGAAAAAGCGATACTCACATCCGAAATCGGAATAAATCCGCAAAATGACGGTAAGGTTATTCGCCTTAATTTCCCGCCGCTCACCGAGGAACGCAGAAAAGAAATAGTTAAGGAAGTCCGCAAAAAGGGCGAGGATTCCAAGGTTGCTATCAGAAATCAGCGCAGAACAGCCCTTGATGACCTTAAAGCACTTAAAAAGGGCAACGAAATAACCGAGGATGACGAAAAAGACGGAGAGAAGAAAATCCAGAACCTTACTGATAAATTCTGCAAGGAAATTGATTCCGTTGCTGAGGCAAAGGAAAAGGAAATAATGGAAATCTGATTTTCGGAGGGACAATATCTTGTTCTTTAGAAAGAAAAAAAGCGAGAATGAGCGCATTTTGCCTACTCACATCGCAATTATTATGGACGGTAACGGCAGGTGGGCGAAAAAACGCTCCCTGCCGCGCACTGCCGGTCACGCGGCAGGCTCTAAAACCTTTAAATCAATCGCGCGATACTGTAATAAAATAGGCATAAAGTATCTCACCGTTTATGCTTTTTCAACCGAAAACTGGAAAAGACCTAAATCGGAAGTTGATAATATTATGAATATACTGCGCGATTATCTTAAGGATACCGATAGTTTTAAGGAAGAAAATATAAAGCTTGAATTTATAGGTGACAGAGAACCTTTGGCGGAAGATATAAAGGAGCTGATGATTAAGGCTGAGGCTGATTCCGCCGATGCTACGGGACTGCATCTTAATATTGCCCTTAATTACGGCGGCAGGGACGAGATAGTCCATGCCGTCAAGAGTATTGTTAAGGACGGATTGAAGCCTGACGATATAACCGAACAGACCATAAGCGACCGCCTTTATACCGCCGGTCAACCGGATCCTGATTTTATCATAAGACCAAGCGGTGAATACAGGCTTTCAAATTATCTTATATGGCAGTCGGCTTATGCAGAGTATTGGTTTTCGGATATTCTGTGGCCTGACTTTTCACCTCGCGATCTTGATAGGGCTATTGATGATTTCAGCCGGAGAAACAGGAGATTCGGCGGAGTTTAGGAGTAAATCTTATGAAAACAAGAATAATTTCTGCCGCAGTTATGATAACGCTTGTTGTGGCAATACTTACATTAGGATATAAAGTTAATACAAACATCATAACAGTGTTTATTGCTCTGCTTGCGGCGGCGGCGACCTATGAAATTATGCATCATATAGTCAAAACCGGAACGATTATCAGAAAAGCACTTGCTTGTATTTACTCGGTTGTGTCTTTCTTTTTGGTATCAGGCATTTTCCACGGTATGTATGATTTTCTTGTAAAAAATCTGCCTTTTGATGCCAAAAAGATAAGTGTTTATATTACATGGCTTGTTTATATAACTATTCTTTATGCGGTTATGTTCACATTGTCGGTAATATACCAAAAAAACGAGTTCAACATTACCGAAATATTTGCGCTTCTCGGCGTGCCGCTTGTATACAGCGCGGCGTTTGCCTCACTTGAATGTATTATTACAAAACCGCAGGGAATATACTATTTATTGCTAGTGATAAATTTTTCGAGCATTTGCGATACGGGCGCCTATTTTACCGGCGTATTTTTCGGAAAAAACAAGCTGTGCGAGCATGTCAGCCCTAAAAAAACCGTTGAGGGAGCAATAGGCGGGATAGCCGCGAGCCTTATAGTCACCGTTATTCTTGTGTTCTCTTTCAAGGCGCCTGCCAATCTTTTTATAATGCTTTTGGTAACAGTGGTTATGTGCATTATAGGTATGCTCGGCGATCTTTCCGCTTCGATCATAAAGCGCAGTGTTGGGGTAAAGGATTACAGTAACCTTATCCCCGGTCACGGCGGTATACTTGATAGGTTTGACAGCATGCTCTTTATTTCCCCTGCAATGCTTTCGGTTATGCTTTTGGGTGTTGTAAGATGAAAAAAATCGGCATTTTAGGCTCAACCGGTTCAATAGGAACGCAAGCGCTTGAGGTTATTGAAAAAAACAATGATTTAAAGGTTGAGTTTCTGGCGGCAGGCAGAAATATCGATTTGCTTGAAAAGCAGGCGAGAAAATTTAAACCTGCAACCGTTGCGGTTTATGATGACAATGCGGCAAAAAAGCTTAAAGTCTCACTTGCTGATACCGATATAAACGTGCTTTCCGGCGAGGAGGGCATCATAGAAGCGGCAGGGTATGGCGCCGATATAGTGCTTACGGCGATTGTCGGCATTGCAGGATTAAAGCCCACCGTTGCCGCAATAAAAGCCGGATCCGATATTGCTCTTGCAAATAAGGAAACAATGGTTACGGCAGGCGATATTATAAACCGGATGTGCAAAGAGTATTCTGTTAAGCTCCTGCCGGTTGATAGTGAACATTCGGCAATTTTTCAGTCTCTTCAAGGAGCGCCTGAGGGCAGCCTTAAAAAAATCATTCTCACAGCTTCCGGCGGCCCTTTTTTTGGCAGGAAAGCAGATGAGCTGGCCGGAGTTTCCGCGGCGGATGCGCTTAAGCATCCTAACTGGTCGATGGGCAGTAAAATCACAATTGACAGTGCAACGCTTATGAACAAAGGACTTGAAGTTATAGAAGCGGTTCATCTGTTTGGTATTGGCCCTGATGATATTGAGGTTTTGGTTCATAGGCAGAGTATTCTGCATTCGGCGGTTGAGTTTTCTGACGGTGCCGTTATAGGTCAAATGGGGACACCCGATATGAAAATACCAATACAGTATGCCTTTACCTATCCGGAAAGGGGTAAAAAATTTGAGAATTTAAGCCTATCGGATATAGGTACGCTTACATTTTCAAAACCCGATACCGATACTTTCTGTTGTTTGCCCCTTTGCGTTGAGGCGATTAAAAAGGGCGGTCTTTATCCGGCGGCGGTAAACGGTGCCAACGAACAGTCGGTAGAGTTGTTTTTAAAGGGTAAAATCGGGTTTCTGCAGATTGCGGAATTAAATGCCGCGGCAATGCAAAATACGATAAGTAAAACCGATTTTACTCTGAATGATATTTTTGAGGCCGACAGTGCGGCCAGAGAGTATGTATTAAGTAAGGTGTGATATTATTCTAAATCTTGTAAATGTATGGAATAATGTTTGGCCGTATCTCGTGGCAGTGCTTATTTTTATAGCGCTTATTATAATTCACGAGTTCGGTCATTTTATAGCGGCAAAGATATTAGGCGTCAGGGTAAATGAATTTGCCGTGGGCTTCGGGCCCAAGCTTTTTTCAAGAAAAATCGGTGAAACGGTATATAAGGCGAATTTAATTCCTTTAGGCGGCTATTGTGCTATGGAGGGTGAAGACTCTTTAAGTGATGATCCTCGTGCTTTTTGCAATAAAGCGGCATGGCGGCGGTTTATTATCGTTATAATGGGTGCTACATTTAATCTCATTTTGGGATTTGTTTTGGTGGCGGCTGTTTTAGCACCGGAAAAACGGTTTGCTACAACGGTTATTGCCGAGTTTTCGGAAAATGCAACAAGCGCCCAATCCGGACTAAAGGAGAACGATAAAATTCTTTCTGTTGACGGAAGAAGAATTTATACAACCTACGACCTCAGTTACGCATTCACTAATGTTAAAGACGGTACCGTTGATATGACCATTTTGCGTGACGGAAAAAGCACAAAGCTTCGCTCTGTAAGGTTTGAAACAGAAGAGGAAAACGGAATTTCGTTTATTAAGGTTGATTTCCGCGTTTACGGCAAGGATAAAACATTTTGGGGATTTATATCCGAGACCTTTAAAACAGGGATTTCCTATTGTGCTGTTATATGGAGGTCGCTCATAGACCTTATTTCGGGCAAATATGGTATAAGCGCTGTTTCCGGCCCTGTAGGAGTTACTGCGGCGATAGGCAGTGTTGCCAAACAGAGCCTTAGAAATATTTTACCGATAGCGGCACTTATAACCATTAATTTAGGACTTTTCAATTTGTTGCCTTTGCCGGCTCTTGACGGCGGCAGATTGCTTTTTATCCTTATAGAAATGATAACGCGCAAAAAGGTGCCGGAAAAATACGAGTCGTTAGTGCATACGGCAGGATTTATAATACTCATAGCCTTTATGCTGATTATAACCTTAAAGGATATTTGGTCACTCATATTTAAGTAGGTGATTTTGTGTATACAAATAAAACTACAAAAAGGGTAAATGTAGGCTCTGTGCCGGTTGGAAACGGCGCGAGGGTCAGTATTCAGTCAATGCTGGCGGTTCCGGCTCACGATGTTGAAGGCAACATTAAAGCCGCAAAAAAACTGCAGAGTGCCGGCTGTGAGATACTGCGCGTTTCTGTTCCGGACAGTGAAGCGATTAAAACGCTTGAGAAAATAAAAGAGAATGTCGATATACCTATCGTTGCGGACATTCATTTTGATTGGCGGTTGGCTGTAATGTCTGCCGAAGCGGGCGCAGATAAAATAAGAATAAATCCCGGTAATATAGGTGACGAATCGGGCGTTGCAAATGTTGTAAAAACTTGTAAATTAAAGAATATACCAATAAGGATAGGAGTAAATTCCGGCTCTCTTGAAAAGGGAATTTTGGCGCGATTTGGCGGCGTTACATCCGAGGCTTTGGTAGAAAGCGGACTTTATCATATAGCTTTACTCGAAAAATATGATTTTGACGATATAGTTTTATCACTTAAATCATCCGATGTTAAAACTATGTATGATGCTTATGTTCTCGCGGCGCAGAGGATAAAATATCCACTCCATTTAGGCGTAACCGAAGCGGGGACAGAAAGTACCGGCGTTATAAAATCGGCGGCAGGTATAGGTGGATTACTCCTTAGAGGTATAGGAGATACAATTCGTATATCTTTAACAGACGATCCGGTAAAAGAGGTAGCAGCCGCTAAAAAACTGCTTTCCGCGTTGGGTATAAGACGGGAAGGTATCAGATTTGTGTCCTGCCCTACATGCGGCAGAACCGAAATAGATTTAATAGGCATAGCAAATAAAGCCGAAGAAAAGCTTTCCGGTATAAATAAGGATATAACCGTGGCTATTATGGGTTGCGTTGTAAACGGTCCCGGTGAGGCGACGGCGGCGGATATCGGAATTGCCGGAGGAAAGAAAAGCGGCGTATTGTTTAAAAAGGGTAAAATAGTAGAGTCAGGCATACCTGAAGATAAGCTTCTTTATAGGCTTATTTCGGAAATTGAAAAAATGTAGAGGTTAAAAATGGATTTCAAGGGGCTTTTTGGTAATTACATAACTGATAGTACGGCAAACGCCTTTTCCGGTGCCGTAATTAAAAAATGCGATTTGGATAGAGCAAAACGCATTCTTTCAGTATTCCTTGAAAGCCGTGATTATATAAACGAAGAGCATAAAAACCGCTTTTTGTCCGAGGCAAAAGAAAATCTAAAGTTAAATGATATTAAGGTTGATATTTCTTTCTTGAAATCTGCTTTTAGTACCGGTGCTATACTTGATATTATAGATAAGCTTCGCCATAAAAACGTTACTCTTAACGGCTATTTTAATTCGGCTGACTTTTCGGTTGACGGCGAAAAAATTGATATTGCCCTAAAATACGGCGGTTATAAAAGAATAATCGAAAGCGGATTTGAAAAAAGCTTTGCGGGGATGGTAGAAAAAAGCTTTGGCTTTGTGCCTGAAATAAGTTTTTCCGGTCAGCTTGATGATGAAAATGTAAATCTTCCAAACCCGCCGGTTGAGGAAAGGCCGCCGGTTAAAAGGGCAGAGGAAAAGAAAACCGAAGAGGATAAGCCCGAAAAGGTTTATGATTATAAGCCTGAAGGCGGTTTGCCGATTTACATTGAGAGCGCAAAAAGATTTTTCGGCAGAAAGATAAATAATAATATAAAAACTCTCAAAAGTATAATTCCGCCCGCTAATCCGGACGAAAGAATAGATATTGCGGCATGGGGCGAGGTATCCAATTTAGAACTGCGTGATGTAAATACCCGCCGCGGTGGCAGAATGGTTACATATAAATTCAATTTCAGTGACGGTACAAATACCTTTGCGGCAAATGTTAAAAAGTTTTTTGATCCTAAATATGTTGAAAACATAGATGCCGAAATATCAAGATTTAAAAAATCCTTAAATCCGCTTAAAGACGGTGCCGCTCTTATAGTAAACGGTGAGTACGGATTTGATAACTGGTCAAACAGCTTTATTGTTGATGTTAAAGCGTTGGCCGGGGTCAAAAAATATCAGAAAAAAGATACATTTGAGGGTATGCGCCGCGTAGAGCTTCATTGCCATACAAATATGTCGGCAAAGGATGCGGTGTCAAGTGCCGGAGATCTTATTGATACGGCGTATTCGTGGGGGCATAAGGCGATAGCTATTACCGATCACGGTGTTGTACAAGCCTATCCGGCCGCAGCGGTGGCAGTTAAAAAAATCAAAAAGGGCGGCGGAGATTTTAAGGTTATCTACGGAGTAGAGAGCTATTTTATAGACGATATACGACACGATATTTCAAATCTTTCCTCAAAAGAAATGTCGAGGATAAGAAATCATCAGATAATTCTTGTAAAGAATAAAACAGGTCTTAAAAATCTTTATAGGCTGGTATCCGGCGCGCATCTTAACTGTTTCCACTCACGACCTATAACCCTTAGAAGCGAACTTGATAAATACCGCGAAGGTCTGATTTTGGGTTCGGCTTGTGAGCAGGGTGAGCTTTACAGAGCAGTGGTTGACGGTAAAAGTCATGATGAGCTTATAGAAATTGCAAAATATTATGATTATCTTGAAATTCAGCCTATAGGAAACAACGAATTTATGGTTCGTGAAAGTTCTCTTCCGGATAAGGTTGATAAAAAGGGTAATACAATAAAAAACAGATTCAGAAATGTTACAAGTGTAGAGGTAATCAAAGATTTTAACCGTAAAATCGTTGAGATAGCGGACGAGCTTTCAAAGCCCGTTGTAGCTACCGGGGATGTACATTTCCTCCGTGAGGAGGACGGTGTGCTTCGCCAGATAGTTTTGGCAGGTCAAGGATTTGATGATATAGAGTACCAAGCTCCTCTGTATTTAAAGACTACTGAAGAAATGCTTTCCGATTTTGATTATTTCGGTGAGCGCGCAAAGGAATTTGTTGTTGATAATCCTAATAAAATCGCCGATATGGTATCGGGTGATGTTATACCGGTGCCGGAAGGAAACTTCCCGCCTACTATTGAAGGCTCGGATGATTTGCTCAGAAAAATATGCTGGGATAATGCCCACCGCATTTACGGCGATAATTTGCCGGAAATAGTAGAAAAACGCCTCGATAAAGAGCTTAATTCCATTATAAATAACGGCTTTTCAATAATGTATATATCTGCACAAAAGCTGGTGGCATACAGTGAAGAAAAGGGTTATCTTGTGGGCTCGCGAGGGTCTGTAGGCTCTTCGTTTGTTGCAACAATGGCAGGAATTTCAGAGGTAAATCCTCTGCCGGCGCATTATGTTTGCCCTAATTGTCACCATAGTGAATTTTTCGGAAGTGATGAGTTCGGCTCCGGATTTGATTTGCCCGATAAAAACTGCCCGGATTGCGGAATGCCTATGAACAGGGACGGTCATAATATACCGTTTGAAACATTTTTGGGCTTTAAGGGGGATAAGGTGCCTGATATTGACCTTAACTTTTCCGATGAAGTGCAGAACGATGTTCAGGAGTACACAAAAACGCTTTTCGGTGCTGGAAACGTTTTTAAAGCCGGCACAATAACCACTATAGCGGAGAAAACCGCCTTTGGATTTGTAAAAGCATACGCCGAAAAGATGAATTTGTCGCTTAGTACGCCCGAGCTTAACAGGCTTGCTAAAGCGGTTGAAAACTCAAAGGTAAAGATGACTACCGGTCAGCACCCGGCAGGTATGATTGTTGTACCTAATAATATGACAATTTATGATTTCTGCCCGGTTCAACACCCGGCTGATGATGTGAATTCCGATATAGTAACCACTCATTTCGATTTCCATTCGATTCACGATACAATTTTAAAGCTTGATGAGCTCGGACATGTTGTGCCTACTACATATAAATATCTTGAAGAATATTCAGGCGTATCCGTAAACGATGTTTCCATGAGTGATAAGCAGGTTATGGATTTGTTTGTTTCAACAAAGGAGCTCGGCGTATCGCCCGATGATATTTATTCTAAAACCGGTACTTTGGGGCTTCCGGAGTTCGGTACAAAGCTCACCCGTGATATGCTTCTTGACTGTAAACCGAAAACCTTTGCCGACCTTTTGCAGATTTCGGGACTTTCTCACGGTACAAATGTATGGCACGGCAACGCGAAAGACCTTATAGATAACGGCACCTGCACTATAAGTGAGGTTATCGGAACCAGAGATAATATAATGGTATATCTTATCCAGATGGGTATGGATGAAAGCCGGGCGTTCAAGATAACAGAAACCGTCCGTAAAGGGTTATATGCAAAAGGTAAAATATCCGAAGAGGACTGGAACGGTATGGCGGAGGATATGCGCGCGCTGGGCGTTCCCGAATGGTATATACAAAGCTGTAAAAAGATAGAGTATATGTTCCCTAAAGCTCATGCGGCGGCGTATGTTATTTCGGCGCTTAAAATAGGCTGGTATAAGGTTCATAAGCCGCTCGAATATTATTGTGCATACTTTACCGCAAGGCCTGAGGATGTGGATGTTGATACTCTGCTTAAAGGTCATTCTGCGGTAAAAAACCTTATAGCCGAAACTGCCGCAAAGGGTAAGGAGGCGTCAAAGAAAGAGCTGGATATTTATAATAACCTTCTTATTTTTAATGAAATGATGTCAAGAGGAATAGGTGTTTTGCCGGTAGATCTTAAACATTCTCATGCAATGAAGTTTTTGCCCGAAAACGGCAAGATGAGACTTCCGTTCGGCGCGCTTTCGGGTGTCGGAGAAAAGGCGGCGTATTCGATTTATGAGGCGGCGCAAAAAGGCGACTATATTTCTAAAGAAGATTTTGCCGCGAGTGCCGGAGTTTCAAAAACTATAATTGAAAAGCTGGCAAGTCTCGGCGCTCTTTCAGAACTGCCTGATACAAATCAGATGTCCTTGTTTTAAAAAAATATATCAGCCGTGAAGCCTGTATTTAAAGGCTTTGCGGCTGATATTTTTTGACTTTCATCTGTATCAAAGGTTAAAAATATTAAAAAAAGGTTGCAATTTTGTAACTTTTGTGTATAATAATACTGTAGTGGTTACAAATTTGTAACTATTCAACCTCTGAAGGAGAATGCTTTATTTTAAATGAATATATTACCCGGCTAAAATCCGGAGCAACAGATTTTAAGAAAAACATAAGCTTTAAAAATATAATATCCGCTTCGTTTTCGTTTGTTTCCATTATTGCCGTAGTTGCCTGTATGCTTTTTGCAGGTGTGAGGCTTGCGTATAATGTTAAGTTTGACGAGAAGGTAATAACAACAGTAAGCAATAAAAAGGTTTATTACGCCGCTGTTAATATCGTTGCCGATATAGTAGAGGGCAATGATGTTGTTTCCTGCTTGCCTGAAGCTAAGATTAATCCGGTTGTAACAATAAACGATGCTGTTGATGATTGCAACCGTGTAGCAGACGCTATAATTGATAACGCTGATGAAATCATTTCTGCTTCGCGTCTTGTTTTAAACGGTACAGCACTTGGTTGTGCCGATAGTTCGGCATTACAAGCGGCGCTTGATGCCAGAAAAGCGGAGTATAATATATACGGCGCAGATTGCGAAAGCGAATTTGTGGACAATGTAACGGTTGAAGAAGGATACTTTATTAAAAGCGAAGTAAATGATATATCTGAGCTTAGTGATGAAATATCGTCACTGAATGTAAGGACTACCGCAAAAACAACAACTGAACAGTCTATACCATATAAAACAGTAACAAATAAAACATCTGAAAAGCCGGTAGGCTATGTCAATACCGATCAGTCCGGGGAATACGGCGTTAGTCTTGTTACATTCGGCACGGTTTATTTAAACGGTGTTGAAACCGAAAAAGTAAATATTGGAACTCAGGTTACAAAAGAACCGGTTAATGAGATAATTACAGTTGGAACAAATAAGTTATCAGGAACAAAGGTTTCAGGCTCTGGCTTTAGATTTCCTCTCCCGGCAGGCGTATGGGAAATTTCCTGCCCTTACGGTAAATCCGGTCATAAAGGCGTTGATCTTCGCGCGCCAAACGGTACCGCAATTATGGCGGCGGCGTCCGGTACGGTAGTTTTGGCGGGCGTATACCGCGATTACGGAAACTGTGTGATAATTGATCATGGCAATGGAATTCAAACTCTTTATGCTCATGCAAGTAAGCTTTGTGCTAAGGTTGGCGATACTGTAACAGCAGGCGAGATTATAGCGCTTGTCGGCTCAACCGGTAATTCTACCGGAAACCATTTGCATTTTGAGGTATATGTAGGTTCTGATAGGGTAAATCCGCAACCGTACATCGGTTTATAATTATAATATTCTTGTATGCTCTCGGGTAACTCCGGGAGCATTTTTTTATCTTTATTACTTGACTAAAACACAATATATGGTATATAATGAATAGACTGCATAACACTTTATCGGGAGGAAAGAGTTTTGGCTCAGATTAAAGCGGAATACGGTAATGAAAGCATCCAAAAACTTGAGGGACCGGACAGGGTGAGAAAACGCCCCGGTGTTATTTTCGGTTCTGACGGACTTGACGGTTGCGAGCATTCAGTGTTTGAGGTTATTTCAAATTCCATTGACGAAGCACGAGAGGGATACGGCAAAAAAATAGTAGTTACAAAGTATACCGACGGTTCGATAGAAGTAGAGGATTTCGGGCGCGGTTGTCCTGTTGACTTTAACAATAAAGAAAACTGCTTTAACTGGGAGCTTGTATATTGTGAGCTTTACGCAGGCGGTAAGTATAACACCAATGACGGCGCAAACTATGAGTATTCCGTCGGTCTTAACGGTTTAGGCCTTTGCTCTACGCAGTATTCGGCGGAATATATGGATGTTGAAGTAAAGCGTGACGGATATAAGTACAGCCTCCATTTTGAAAAGGGATATAATGTGGGCGGTCTTAAAAAGGAGCCGTATTCCGGAAAGGATACCGGCACTAAAACGCGTTGGAAACCCGATATAGAGGTCTTTACCGATATAAATATACCGAGTGAGTATTTTGTTGATACGCTTCGCCGTCAGGCAATAGTCAATAACGGTCTTAAATTCGAGTTTCGCGACCAGCAGGGTTCGAGGTTTATATCTCAGGATATAGTTTATAAAAACGGTATCGAGGATTATATTAACGAAACAGTGGGCGAAAGTAAGCTTACCTCTGTTCAGCTGTGGCATACCGAGCGCAAGGGACGCGACCGTGAGGACAAGCCGGAATATAAGGTTAAAATAAATGTGGCGCTCACCTTCTCAAATACAAAACAGCTTAAAGAGTATTATCATAACTCAAGCTGGCTCGAATATGGTGGCGCTCCCGAAAAGGCAGTGCGTAATGCGTTTGTTTACCAGATAGATGCTTATATTAAGCAGGCAAATAAGTATAAATCAGGCGAGAGCAAGATAACATTTGCCGATGTAGAAGAATGTCTGGCTTTAGTTATATCGTCTTTTTCCACCGTTACTTCGTATGAGAACCAGACTAAAAAGTCTATTACAAATAAGTTTATAGCGGATGCTATGACCGAGTTTTTGCGGCATCAGCTTGAAATCTACTTTATAGAAAACAAATCGGAAGCCGATAAGATAGCCGACCAGGTGCTTATAAACAAGCGCAGCCGTGAGAGAAGCGAGAAAGAGCGCATTAACATCAAGAAAACTCTTTCGAGCAGTAACTCTATGGTTGACCGGGTTCAAAAGTTTGTTGATTGCCGAAGCCGCGATGTATCAGAGCGTGAGCTTTATATAGTTGAGGGTGATTCGGCGCTCGGCTCTTGTAAGCTGGCGCGCGATGCGGCATTCCAGGCAATTATGCCGGTAAGAGGTAAGATACTTAACTGCCTTAAAGCCGAATATGACAAAATATTCAAAAGTGAAATAATTACCGACTTATTAAAGGTGCTCGGTTGCGGAGTAGAGGTAAAATCAAAGTCAAATAAAAGCCTTTCAAACTTTGATATGAATAATCTTCGCTGGAATAAAATCATTATCTGTACCGATGCAGATGTTGACGGTTTCCATATAAGAACACTTATTCTCACAATGATTTACCGTCTTATGCCTACGTTGATAACCGAGGGCAAGGTGTTTATAGCCGAAACTCCGCTTTATGAGATAAACACTAAAAGCAAAACATATTTTGCTTACGATGAAAACGAAAAACGCGAGATTTTACAAAAAATTGGTGAAGAAAAATATACATTACAGCGCAGTAAGGGACTCGGTGAAAACCAACCCGATATGATGAATCTTACAACGATGAATCCCGAAACGCGCCGTCTTATAAAGATAATGCCTGATGAAGCGCAAATGACAAGTGAGATGTTTGATTTGCTGCTCGGCGATAATCTTTCGGGCAGAAAGGATTACATCGCCGATAACGGATATCTTTATATGGACGATATAGATTTGAGTTAGGAGAAAAACGGATGGCTCAAAGAAGAAAAAGAGAAACGGTAAACGAAAAAAGGAAACCGGGTGCGGATGCATATATTGCCGGCGCCGGTACGATAGCAAACGAAAGCGTTACCGAAACGCTTAAATCAAACTTTATGCCCTATGCTATGAGCGTTATAGTTTCCCGTGCTATACCGGAAATTGACGGATTTAAGCCTTCACATAGAAAACTCCTTTATACAATGTACAATATGGGGCTTTTAAACGGGTCTACAATAAAGTCCGCCAATATAGTCGGCAGAACTATGCAGTTAAATCCTCACGGTGACGCCGCAATTTATGATACTATGGTAAGACTCAGTGAGGGTAACGGTGCGCTTCTGCATCCGTTTGTAGCCTCAAAGGGCTCTTTTGGTAAAGCATATTCGCGCGATATGCAGTGTGCCGCGGCTCGATATACCGAGGCAAAGCTCGCCCCCATTTCCGCAGAGCTTTTCGCGGATATTGATAAGGATACCGTCGATTTTGTAGATAACTATGATGCTACAATGAAGGAGCCGGTGCTTTTCCCCGTAACCTTTCCGACAGTTCTTGTAAACGCCAATATGGGTATTGCCGCAGGTATGGCGAGCTCGATTTGTTCGTTTAATCTTAAAGAGGTATGCGAAACCACCATAGCCTATATTAAGGATAATGATATAAATGTTGCCGATACACTTTTAGCGCCTGATTTTT
This sequence comes from Oscillospiraceae bacterium, assembly GCA_902766755.1. GTDB lineage: Bacteria > Bacillota > Clostridia > Oscillospirales > Acutalibacteraceae > UBA737. The sequence goes on from CACXEV010000040.1 coordinate 18,994, forward strand.
CCATAGGCGGTGAGCTTCTTTATAACCGTGAGCAAATGGAGAAAATATACGAAACGGGAAGAGGTAGCTTTAAGGTAAGAGGCACATATACCTATGACAAAGCCAACAACTGTATAGATATTAAATCTATACCTCCAACTACAACTACCGAGGCTATAATCGAAAAGGTAGTTGAGCTTGTAAAGGCTAAAAAAATAACCGAAATAAACGATATCAGAGATGAAACCGACCTTTCCGGTCTTCAGATAACAATAGATTTAAAGCGCGGCACGGATTATGAAAAGCTAATGAGTAAGCTTTTTAAAATGACGCCGCTTCAGGATAGCTTCGCTTGTAACTTTAATATCCTTATCGCAAGCACGCCGCGCGTTATGGGCGTTAAAGAAATAATAAGCGAATGGGTAGCATTCAGGAGCGAGTGCGTTCGCCGCAGGATTTATTTCAAGCTTACAAAGGCTAAGGATAGACTGCATCTTTTAAAGGGTATGCAGAAAATTCTTCTTGATATTGATAAGGCCATAAAGATAGTTCGTGAAACCGCCGAGGAAAAAGAGGTAGTGCCTAACCTTATGATAGGCTTCGGCATTGATGAAATTCAGGCGGAATATGTGGCTGAAATAAAACTCCGCCATTTAAACCGCGAATATATTTTAAAACGCCTTGAAGATATCGAAGAGCTGACCCGCACCATTGAAGAAATGCAGTCAATTCTCGATTCAAAGAGCAAAATTAAGCGCATTATTATAGATGAGCTTGAAGAGGTCATAAAGAAGTACGGCACAGAGCGCAAAACCGCGATAGTAGCCGCTGAGGAAAATGATATTGATACAGATAATGAACCGCTTGATGATTCGCCTGTAACGCTTTTCTTCACGCGTGACGGTTACTTTAAGAAAATAACTCCGCAGTCTCTTAGAATGAGCGGTGAACAAAAGCTTAAAGACGGGGACAAGATAGTGCAAACTATTGAGTCCGCAAATGACCATGACTTGCTTTTCTTCACAAATGACGAGCAGGTGTATAAAAGCAGAGTTATAGACTTTTCTGACGGTAAGGCAAGTGTACTTGGAGATTTTGTGGCAGGCAAACTCGGGTATGATGATGGGGAAAGCAGTATTTATATGGTCGATACAAAGGATTATTCCGGCTTTATGCTCTTTGTATTTGATAATGGTAGAATAGCAAAGGTTCCGCTTTCGTCTTATGAGACCAAGACCAACCGTAAAAAACTGATAAAAGCATACTGCGGAAAGTATAAATTGCATACGGTATTCCATTTTAAAGAAGACTGTGATATAATACTTAAATCCACAAACGGCAGAATGTTAATAGTAAACACCGCATCAATTCCGCTTAAAGCGTCTAAAGAAAACGGTGGAATTGCCGTTATGACACAGAAGAAAGGTCAGCGCCTTTATAGCGTAAAGCTTTATAAAACAGGCAAACTTGAAAGCGAGCATCGCTACCGCACAAAGAATTTGCCGGCGGCAGGATCGCTTCCGCCTAAAGAAAATGCGGCGCAAACCAAATTGGATTTATAAAAAAACCGCTCAAAAAGCGTAAAACGCAATTCGGGCGGCTGTCCGCCCGAATTGCAAACGCCGTTTTGGGCTGACACATTAAGTTTTAACTATTTTAAGAATTTTATACATTTTCTTTTGGAGTTGATAAAAATAATGGCAAAAGAACTTGCAAAACAGTATGACCCTAAGGAAGTTGAGGACCGCATATATAAAATGTGGCTTGACGGTAAGTATTTTCACGCAAAGCGTGAAGAGGGAAAGAAAACTTATACAATAGTCATTCCCCCTCCGAATATTACCGGTCAGCTTCATATGGGGCACGCGCTTGATAATACTTTGCAGGATATTCTCATTCGCTTTAAGCGTATGCAGGGGTATGATACGCTGTGGCTCCCCGGCACCGACCACGCCTCAATCGCAACCGAAGCTAAAATTGTTGAGGCTATGCGTAAAGAGGGGATTGGCAAGGAGGATATCGGCAGAGAAGGTTTCTTGTCCCGCGCTTGGGATTGGAAAGAAAAGTACGGCGGCAGAATAATAGAACAGCTTAAAAAAATGGGCTCTTCGTGCGACTGGGACCGTGAGCGTTTTACGCTTGATGAGGGTTGCTCAAAGGCTGTTCGTGAGGTGTTTGTAAACCTTTATAATAAGGGCCTTATTTACAGGGGCGAGAGGATTATAAACTGGTGTCCGCACTGTCTTACTTCCATTTCAGATGCCGAGGTAGAGTATGAGGACCAGGCAGGTCATTTCTGGCATCTTCGCTATCCGTTCAGTGATGGCAGCGGTTACTTAGAGCTTGCCACAACCCGCCCTGAAACACTGCTCGGAGATACCGCGGTAGCCGTAAACCCGAATGACGAAAGATATAAGGATATTATTGGTAAAACGCTTATTTTGCCGATAGTTCACCGCGAGATACCTATTGTGGCAGACGATTATGTTGAAATTGATTTCGGTACCGGCGTTGTCAAAATCACTCCGGCGCACGATCCTAACGACTTTGAAGTAGGCCTTCGCCATAACCTGCCTGTTATAAATGTTTTAACCGACGATGCAAAAATCACTTCGGATTATCCGAAGTATGCCGGTATGGATAGATATGAGGCGAGAAAGGCGATTGTAGCGGACTTAGAGGCGGAGGGCGCCCTCGTAAAAACAGAGGACTATAACCATAATGTCGGCACCTGCTACCGTTGCGGAACCACCGTTGAGCCGAAGGTATCAAAGCAGTGGTTTGTAAAGATGAAGCCGCTCGCCACTCCGGCTATTGATGCGGTTAAAACCGGAGAAACAAAATTCGTTCCCTCCCGTTTTGAAAAGGTTTATTTCCATTGGCTTGAAAATATACGCGATTGGTGTATTTCCCGTCAGCTCTGGTGGGGACACAGAATACCTGCGTGGTATTGTGATGATTGCGGAGAAATCACCGTAAGTAAAACGGATGCAAAGTGCTGTGAGCATTGCGGAAGCACACATATTCATCAAGACCCCGATACGCTTGATACCTGGTTTTCTTCTGCCCTTTGGCCGTTTTCAACACTTGGCTGGCCGGAGAATACCGCCGACCTTAAACATTATTATCCTACAAACACCCTTGTCACCGGCTACGATATAATACCGTTCTGGGTTATGCGTATGATGTTCTCAGGAATAGAGCATACCGGCGAAGTGCCGTTTAACACCGTGCTTATTCACGGTCTTGTCCGCGATTCGCAGGGCAGAAAAATGTCAAAATCGCTCGGCAACGGCGTTGACCCGCTTGAAGTTATCGATAACTACGGCGCCGATGCACTCAGGTTTTCTCTTGCTACCGGCAATAGCCCCGGTAATGATATGCGCTATATACCCGAGCGTGTTGAGGCAAGCCGGAATTTTGCAAATAAGATTTGGAATGCCGCAAGGTTTATTCTTATGAACCTTGAAGGTGATAAGGCGCCTGAGTTTAAACCGGCGGATTTAGCACTTGAAGATAAATGGATAATTTCAAAGTATAATACACTCGCAAGAGATGTTACCGTAAATCTCGATAAATTCGAGCTTGGTATAGCGGTAGGAAAGCTCTATGATTTTATATGGGATGTTTTCTGCGATTGGTATATAGAGATTTGTAAGTCCCGCTTAAACGGTGAAGATACACAGGCGGCTGATACCGCAAGGGCGGTTCTGCTCTTTGTTTTTGGCGGCACACTTAAACTTCTTCATCCCTTTATGCCGTTTATCACAGAGGAAATCTGGCAAAGCCTGCCTAAATCCGCAGGGGACGAGGTTATTATGGTAAGCGAGTTCCCGAAATACGATGAAAAGCTCGATTTTTCGGCTGAGGAAACAGAGTTTGAGCGTATTATGCAGGTAATAAAGGCAGTAAGAAACCGCAGGGCGGAAATGAATGTTCCGCCCTCAAAGAAAGCACAGGTATTTATTAAAACCGATTATCCCGAAACCTTTAAAGGCGGCGCGGCATATATCTGCCGCTTGGCTTATGCTTCGGGCAGTACGGTTGTGGATTCTTATGATGATGATACAGCAGTTTGTATCGTTACCGATTCCGCAACGGCATATATGCCTATGAATGAGCTTGTCGATATAAACGCCGAGCTTGAAAGGCTGGATAAGGAGCTTTCAAAGGCGCTTGACGATAAGAAATTCTTTGAGAGTAAACTCAATAATAAGGGCTTTATCGCAAAAGCTCCCGAAGCGGTAATTAACAAGCAAAAAGAGGGGCTTGAAAAGGCGCTTCAAAAGATTAAACTTATTGAAAGCAGTATCGAAAGGCTTAAAAAATAACTAACAAAACGAGGCTTGGCACTCCGCCAAACCTCGTTTGCTTTTTGTCTTCATCCGTTATATATTCCGTGCCGTAAGGCGTACATACCGTCTGATATCCGAAATCTGACATCTGCCATCTGTAAAATAAACCGACAGGTCTCCCTGCCGGTTTATTTTTTGCGGGAATACCACTGTGATTTTAAAAACAAAGTCAAGCCTTCGTATTCTCGCTATATTGAAACGGTCAACAAGCGGAAAAAACATATTAAAACTCTCACTTTAATTGACCTGATAGTAGTTTGTTATATTTATATGTAATAATTCGTGTAAAAAAATGGAAATAAAAATGTATGGGTGACTGTCTTCGACAGTCTTTTTATGTATGTGTGTATATAATTTATGTGCAAAACATTTTGGAGGTTGAAAATAATGGCTGTTGAAATAAAGGTTAAAGGAGAGGTTGTAACGGCGTATCTTTCCGGTGATATCGATCACCATAGCGCTGCTGATATGCGTGAAAGAATAGACAGTGCGATAGACTTAAATATGCCGTCTCTGCTCGTTCTTGATTTTGGAAGCGTAAGCTTTATGGATAGCTCGGGCATCGGTCTTATTATGGGAAGATACCGGACTTTGCAAAAGCTGGGAGCAAAACTGCATATAACCGGCGCGTCCGACCAGATAGCAAAGGTTATGAAGCTTGCAGGTATGAACAGACTTGCTTCGATAAATTGAAAAGGAGTGCAAAAATGAAAATAATAAATAAATTTACTATGAATATGTATGCGAAATCTGCAAATGAGGGATTTGCGAGATCTTGTATTTCGGCATTCGCATCCCAGCTTGATCCTACACTTGAAGAGCTGAACGACATAAAAACCGCCGTTTCCGAAGCGGTCACTAACTGTATAGTCCACGCATACGCCAGTAAGCTTGGCAAAATATACATAACTGCCGAAATAATTGAGGAAAACATTTTAAGAATAAAAATACGCGATACCGGGTGCGGTATCGAAAATATAGAGCTTGCGCTTACTCCGCTTTATACCACCGTCGGCGGTGAGCGCGCAGGACTCGGCTTCGCCGTTATGCAGAGCTTTATGGATAGCATAAGGGTTACATCCAAAGTCGGCAAGGGAACCACCGTTACGATGAAAAAGAAAATTCTGCCGCGAATAACCGTAAATGGTTGAGGATAAAAATCGCGAGGATTTTATAAGGGACAACCTACGCCTTGTAAATCATCTCTGCAAAAGATTTATAGGTCGCGGCATCGAATATGATGACCTTTATCAGGCGGGATGTTTAGGACTTGTTAAAGCGGCTGACGCCTTTGATGAAAGCTTGGGATTTAAGTTTTCTACCTATGCCGTGCCGGTGGTTTTAGGTGAAATACGCCGTCTGTTTCGTGACGGCGGCAGCGTTAAGGTCTCCCGAAGCGTAAAAGAACTGTTTTTGAAAATAACAAAGGAAAAAGCCAGACTCGAAAATGAGCTTGGCGGTGAACCTGCACTCTCCCAGATTGCCGCCGCCCTTAATGTGTCTGTAGAAGATGTTACCGAGGCGCTTGACGCGTCACAGCCCGCAATTTCGCTTACAAGTGTAAATGAGGACGGCGACAGGCAAACCGATATACCTACGGTGTCGGAAACCTCCGCTCTTGAAAACCGGATTTTGCTTGAAGGTGCAATATCAAAGCTTCAAAGCGATGAACAAACGATAATTAAACTCCGCTTTTTTGAACAGTTAACGCAGAATGAGGCGGCAAAGAGGCTTGGGGTCAGTCAAGTCAGTATTTCCAGAAAAGAAAAGAAAATACTTCTTAAACTGCGCTCAATAATAAATTCGGTAGCTTGACAAATCCTCCGGTTTAAGTATATACTGAATTATCCTGATTTTCGAGGTGAATACTTTGAAACCTACGCTCTGTTTGGTGATTCCGTGCTATAATGAAGAGGCGGTTCTGCCGATAACTTCTTCAATTTTTTTAAAAAAAATATCCGAACTTGTATCGGCGGACATTATTTCCGATAAAAGCAAGGTTATGTTTGTTGACGACGGCAGCCGTGATAACACATATAATATAATATGCGATTTGGCTGATAAGGATAGTAGGGTTTGTGCTTTAAAGCTTAGTCGTAATCGCGGTCACCAGAACGCCCTGCTTGCAGGTCTTATGGAAGCAAAAAATATGTGCGATATAACAGTTTCGGTGGACTGTGACGGTCAGGATGATATTAATGCCGTCGATGAAATGATAAA
>CACXEV010000041.1 GCA_902766755.1 Oscillospiraceae bacterium
CGAAATCGAACTGTTTTTCGCAGATTTCGCGTATGAGCGAAGCAGGAATACTGTCGTATTTCAATGAGCGAAGGCGTGAAAGAACGACAAAACAGCCGATTGTCGGGCGTTTTGTCCTTATCGAGTGTAAGCCAAAGTTTATACAAATACAAAAAGCGCTATTCGCCCTGTTATCAGGACGAATAGCGTTAAATTCTATTCGCGGTGCCACCCGACTTGCCGAAAAACGGCCTCTCTTACAGCCAAAACTGCTACTGCCTGTAACGGGACAGCCCCGACGCACCTACTAAGAAAGCTCTTTTCGGATTGCGGCTAACAAGTGTTATTCGCCGTTTTCGTACGGTAAGGTTTCCACTGCCTCTTACTCACTTTGCGCCGTAAAGCGGTTACTTCTCTTGTATCATCGCCTTTTAATATGCGGTCATTATACCACCGACGGCGAGCATTGTCAAGTAAATTTATATGCGCCACAGGCACTTTATATTTTGTGCCGTAAGGCACACCTACCGTCTGATATCTGATATCTGTTTAAAAAATTAACTGTGTTAATTCTTTAAACTTTGCAGTGGCGCCGGTATTCTGCCGCCGCGCTCGATAAACCTTTTAGGACTGCTTTTGAGGTTTACCGGCATAACGGGGCCCTCACCCAAAAGACCGCCGAAGTTAAGCTCCTCACCTTCACTTTTGCCGATAGCCGGTATCACTCTTACCGCGGTGGTTTTCGAGTTTACCATACCTATTGCCGCTTCATCCGCAATTATTGCCGATATTACCTCGGCAGGCGTATTGCCCGGTATCACTATCATATCAAGGCCGACAGAGCATACCGCCGTCATAGCCTCCAACTTCTCGATTTTAAGGTCGCCTGAGCGCGCCGCCGCTATCATACCGGCATCCTCCGATACAGGTATAAATGCACCTGAAAGACCACCCACCGATGAAGAAGCCATAACGCCGCCTTTTTTAACCGCGTCGTTAAGAAGCGCAAGCGCCGCAGTGGTGCCGTGCGTTCCGCAAACATCAAGCCCCATTTCTTCGAGTATATGAGCTACCGAGTCACCCACAGCAGGGGTAGGCGCCAAAGACAAATCTACTATACCAAAAGGTACGCCGAGTCGCCGTGATGCCTCTGTTCCCACAAGCTGCCCCATACGGGTTATCTTAAATGCAGTGCGCTTTATAACCTCTGCTACCTCGCCCAAATCACCGCCACACTTTTTAAGTGCCGAAGCCACAACGCCGGGCCCCGATACGCCTACATTTATTACGCAATCCGGCTCGCCTACGCCGTGAAACGCGCCCGCCATAAAGGGATTATCCTCAGGAGCGTTACAAAACACAACCAGCTTTGCAGGGCCTATGCAGTCCCTGTCAGCGGTTTTTTCCGCCGCTTCGCGCACAACCTCGCCTAAAAGGCGCACGGCATCCATATTTATACCCGATTTTGTAGAACCCACATTAACGCTTGAACAAACATTTTCGGTCGCTGCCAAAGCCTCCGGTATCGACTTTATAAGCTCCATATCCCCGGCGGCAAAACCCTTGTGTACCAAAGCTGAATAACCGCCTATGAAGTTTACACCTGTATCGTCCGCCGCGCGTTGCAGGGCTTTCGCATATTTTACCGGGTCTCCCCCCGAAACGGCAACCAACATAGATATCGGCGTTACAGATATGCGTTTGTTTATTATCGGTATGCCGTATTCCTTTTCTATTTCTTCTCCGACACTAACCAATCTGCCCGCCTTGCGTACAATTTTTTGGTAAACCTTTTCGCAGGATTTATCAATATCACTATCAGCGCAGTCAAGCAAAGATATACCCATAGTTATAGTTCGTATATCAAGGTTTTCGTGACTTATCATAGTCACGGTTTCCATTATATCGTTTAAGTTTATCATTTTTTCCCCTTTTATATGCGGTGCATTGCGTTAAAAATATCCTCGTGCATTACTCTCACATCAATGCCTTCCTTTTCACCAAAGGCGCGCATCTTATCCGAAAACTCACCGAAGGTGCAGTTTAATCCCGATATATCCGCCAGCATTACCATTACAAACATATCTTCCAGGACTGACTGTGTGATATCCACTATATTAACATTGCTTTGGGCGCAAATTGCACTTGCAGAAGCTATATAACCGCATTTATCTTTTCCTATAATTGTAATTACCGTCTTTTTCATATTTCCTCTGAAATCTCCTCTAAATCTTTTTCCCGCCGTTCACTGAGCAGTACTCCGAACAGACTTTTAACAATATAAAATGTAAGTCCGCAAGCCGCGGCGGATAATGCCACTATGTAAAAAGGCCTGTATTGTCGCCCTGCGGCTAATGTTATGGCAACTATCGCAAAACAAGAAATAGTAGCCGCACGCAGTAAATTAAGGTTTTTATCCCCGAGTATTAACCCGGATAAAACATTTTTAAGCAACCTCCGCAGAGAAATCAGTATCACCGCCGAAAACGGCAGACACGGATAACAGGTAAGCATAATGGTAGCCGGAAGGGTAGCGTCCCTCCCCTTTTCCTCAACATACCAGGTAACTATAAACGGAAGCGCAACCGAAATCGCTATAAGCAATATACTAAAGAAATAGACTAAATAAAGCGATGTCTTAACAAGCGCCTTATACCCTGCCATATAAACACCCCACACTTTTTATTGAAATATTATACATCACCGCGCAAAAATATTCAACAGATAAAAACACTTATCTGCGTATGTATTTTTCGTCCTCTTCGCCGCCGGACTCGATAACCAGAACGGTTGCGCTCTCGCTTTCCTCCGGCGTTTCCGGGTTTTCAGCTACTGTTTCGCCCTTCCAGTCAATTATTCCGCCGAATTCAAAAACATTGTTGTACCCCATATCAAAAAGCTTTTGCGCCGCTTCCTTGCTTCGTCTGCCGCTTCGGCAATAAATGAGGATTATCTGCTCAAAATCGGGGAGAAGCGCCGGCTTGCCGGTGCCTATGGTCTCGTTCGGAATACATACGGCACCCGGAATGTGCCCTGCGGCATACTCGTCCTGCCGCCTGACATCAACTATGATGTGTCCGTCGTCCCGCTGCATCATTTTTTCCGCCTCGTCAACCGAAATTTGCGTATAACCGTTCACCATACCGGGACCGTCCGCTATGTGCCTTTTTTGATAACAAAATATGATGACTGCGGCGGCAAGCGCGATAACCATAATGAATATAAAAAAATATTTCATGTTTTTACCTTTCGTCCTGTAATTTTTTATTATTGTACCACATTTTGTTTTGTTATACAAGTTCGGTATAAACTCACTACTTTTACAGATAATAGAATTACAATTCAACAAAAAAGGGGGTTTATATATGAAAGCAACAGGTATTGTAAGAAGAATTGACGATTTAGGCCGCGTGGTAATACCAAAAGAGATCCGCAGAACTATGCGTATCAGAGAAGGTGACCCGCTTGAAATATACACAGGCACCGGCGGAGAAGTTGTGTTTAAAAAATATTCGCCTATGGGGGAACTTTCCACATTTGCGGCGGAGTATGCGGATGCACTCTCCGGCAGCACTAATTTATCGGTAATTATTTGCGACCGCGACCATTGCATAGCCGCAGCCGGGGTTTCTAAGAAGGATGTTATCGACCGTGCGGTAAGCAGTGACCTTGAAAAAATCTGTGAGGAGCGGCGCACCAAAATTTGCGAAACTAACGAAGTTATATACGCTCTCGACGGCGTCGATTTTGAAATTTGCATAGCGGTTCCGATTATTTCGGCAGGTGATATTACCGGTGCGGTGGTGTTTTTAAGAAATGAAAAAGCCGTCCGCCCGTTTGAAAGCGATATAAAACTCGCCGGCGTTGCGGCAAAATTTTTAGGAAACCAAACCGACTGAACCTTTTGACATTGAGGATTTGCAATAACAAAAAAACCTCGCGGCAAAACCGCGAGGTTTATATTATCTGTACATTGGATTCACCTTTTTATTTGAATTTTTTAGGGGTTCTATGATTTAACATAATATCGCCTCTTAAAATTCTCTTTGTGCTTATCTCTTAATTGTACATCGGACTCACCTTCAAAAAATTTCGTTTCGGGTTAAAGTAAACTGTTCTTTGGACTCACCGCTTTCTTCATAATTTCGAAATCGGGGCTTTTCTATCCTGTCCTTCTTTCCTGTCACCCTCCTCTTTCTGACTATATTATAATGCATATTTACTAATTTGTCAAGCAAAAGTTAATAATTTTTGTAAAAATTTTATAAAAGCCGATAAAAAGGGCGTTTGCAGTATTTTCCTATGCGGTTTTTGGTGTATGCTATTGACTATTTCTGTTCTTTCGGTTAAAATAATTACACCGGAGGCGATAGAAAATGACAGATAAAAACCAAGATTATAATCCTGATCTTATTACGCTTAGTGACGATGAGGGAAAAGAGTATAATTTCGAGGTGCTTGATGCAATAGAAACCGACGATGCGCGCTATCTTGCCCTGCTGCCTACCTATGATGATCCGCAAAAATTTCTTGATGATTCAGGCGAGCTTGTAATCGTTAAAGTAGGCGAAGAAAACGGAGAAGAGTATTTTTACGAGATAGAGGACGATGAGGAATACGAAACTATTGCCGATGCGTTTGTAGACAGACTCGAAAACTTTTTTGAAATAGACGAAAAGTAGATATAGGATTACATATAATAAAATAGTCCTGCGCTGTTCGCGAACCGCGCTTTTATAACCCTACAATTTTTATAAAAGGGACTAATGCTCGGGCAGTGGGCTTGCAGACCTCCCGCGGCTGTGCCGATTACGGAAGAAGGGAGCGCGAAGCTGTCCGGCCGGTACCCACCTGAATAATATCAGGTTATCTTTAGCCGCTACGGCAGGGCGGGACAATACAGATGACAGATAACAGACATCAGATATCAGATAAAAGACACGGGCGGATAAAATCCGCCCGTGTCTTTTTATTCATTAAATAAATTTTGTATAAATAATTTCGGTTTTGCCGGAAAGGCGAACCTTAACGCCCGGCGGCAGCAGAATACTGTCCCCCGCTTTTATGTGCATTGTTCCGAGAGAATACGAGGCATCCGCCTCGCCGGAGAGGATTATAAGTGAAGCAAACTCGCCATCCTCAAAAATCCCGACATTTCCGTCAACATTCATTGCACAAACTGAAAAGTCCTCTGTTTGGCACAGCTCGCGCACGGTGCCAAACGGAAAAAGCGTAAGATCACCTATATTTCCGAATGCCAACTCTATTTTTTTCGGCGCTATAACATCGAGCGCACGGTTTATATTAAGCGCTCTCTTGTTACCGTCGTTTTGTCTGCCGTAATCCGAAATCAGATACTCATTATCGCTGTTAGTGCTGATTTGTATTGCGGCAACAGATGAGCCGATTGCGAAAACCACCCCGGGAGGAATAAAGAAAACATCCCCTTTTTGCACATTCACAAAATTGCATATTGCCGAAAGTGAACCGCCGAGCACCCGCCTTTTAAGCTCTTCCGGCGATACAGTACGGGAAAAACCGTATACCATTTCCGCGCCATCCGCCGCATCGGTAATATATAAAAGGGTGGATTTTCCCGGCTCTTGTGAATGTTTTGCGGCATATTCGTTATCCGGATAAACGGTTACCGGCATCCGCATTACGGTGTTTATAAACTTAATGTAAACCGGCAGTTTCTGTATCTGCTTGGGGAACTTAAGGCGGTTTATGATCTCGTTTATGCCAAGTCCTTTAAAATCACCGTTTCCAACTACGCTCTCGCCCTCATCCCTGCCGGAAAGCAGAAAAATCTGTTCTTCGGCAAGCTCGTTTAATTTAAAACTCGGTCTTAATTCCTCGCCTTTTTCGTTATGGCATAAAAGTAACATCGGATACATAAGTATTTGCCCCCTTTTTTTCAGCTTTATTTCATTTCGTCTATCGGCAAATAAAAGCTATCAATAAACTCGTCTATAAAAATGTCCGCTTCGGGCAATTTCATATCCTTAATAGCTTTTAGCGTGCTTTTTTTCGCCGCTTCAAACTCACGGTTGCCGCTGACGGTCTCCTCTATGCACTTTATAAGTGCGGAAAGCTTGTCCGCCGCCTTGATGATTTTCTCGGCTTCACTATCAGGACAGTAGAGATTTTCATAATCGCCGCGCAAATCCTCGGGAAGCATTGAAAGAAGCCGCTCATTTGCCACCTTTTCTATATCCTTATACGCGGTTTTTATATCGGCGTTATAATACTTTATCGGTGTAGGCATATCACCGGTTATAATCTCACTCGTATCGTGAAGCATTGCCGCGGCGGCGATAGCGTTTGCGTCCACATTGCCGCCGCACCTGTGGTTCTTTATAACCGCCAGCGCGTGAGCGATAATTGCCACCTCAAGGCTGTGTTCGCTTAAATTTTCCTTTCTCGTATTTCGCATAAGCCCCCAGCGGTAAATGTTTTTCATTCTGGATAGCATTGCATAAAAATGACTTTTCATATATTTCTCCCGTTAAATTTTATCCCTTTATTGAATATTATAACATTTTTTGGTATAATATCAATAAATAAATTAA
>CACXEV010000042.1 GCA_902766755.1 Oscillospiraceae bacterium
TCGTTTTCAGTGCTTATTATCGGTTATTTTGTTTACGGAAAGGTTACTGAAAAAATCTTTTCACCGGATGACAGAGAAATGCCGGCATGACGGCGCCTCAAATGTGGTGTATGAAATTTCAACAGGCGTGCTCGGTGCGTTTGGCGGCGGCAGTAACGCTTTGTATTTATTTAATTTTTCTTAATAAAAAAAGTGATTTGAAATTGAAAACAAAGGCTTGATATTTTGGAGGCAATTATGAAAAAGAGATTTGTTGCCGCGATCGGAATACTCGCAGGCATTACCGCCGGTGTGATTGCCGGATGCGTGCAAAAAAGCAGAGCTGATATAAAGGGCACAATAGGCATTATCGGCGCTATGGATGTTGAAGTTGAATCCTTAAAAGCGGCGGCAAACATCACCGAAACAAAAGAAATCGCCGGTATGCAGTTTTGCAGCGGAATACTTTCGAATAAAAATGTGGTTATCGTAAAATGCGGAATGGGCAAGGTTAATGCCGGAATATGTGCAAACACGCTGATTAACGATTTCGGGTGTACCAAAGTTATAAATACCGGTGTTGCAGGCTCGCTTGATGCAAAAATAAATATTGGTGATATAGTAGTGTCCACAGATGCCGTTCAGCACGACTTTAATGTTGATTTTCTCGGGTTTAAAAAGGGGGAAATACCCTATACAGGGCTTTACGCGTTTCCGGCTGATGAGAATATGCGGAAAACGGCGGTAGCCGCCGTAAAAGAAAAAGCGCCGGAAATCGGTGTTTTTGAAGGTCGCGTTTGCTCCGGTGACCAGTTTATTTCAACTACCGAGCAAAAGCAAAAAATTATTGATGATTTCGGCGGATTGTGCTGTGAAATGGAGGGTGCGGCTATCGCGCAGGCGTGTTATTTAAACCGCACACCTTTCGTAGTAATTCGTGCTATTTCAGATAAGCCGGATGAAACCGAGTTTGTCGATTATAAAACCTTTGAGGCTGAGTCTGCCGCAAGGTGCGCGAGAATAGTTCAGTATATAGTAAAAAAGTTATAGTCTAAAAGAGCCGCCCATAAGGGCGGCTCTTGGCATTTTTGCTATTTGCATTGACGGAAAATATAAAGTGTGTTAAAATATCGGTGAAAATAACAATAAGAACGGAGTGGCGGTATGAAAAAAACAGGTAAGATTTTTTGCGTGGCACTTTCTTTGCTTATTTTAGCGGTAATGATTTGCGGTTGTGGTCAAAAGGCAGATTCCGATGTCTCAAAGGAAGCGGCAAATTACGGCGTAGCAGATAATTCCGCTAAATCGGCAAAATCATTAGTGCAGTCATCGGGAACTACCGAACAGGTAACACAAAACCGAAAAATCATTGAATATATCGACCTTACGGTTGAAACAAAGACATTTGATAAACTCATAGATGATATTAATTCCGAGGTAAAAAAAGCCGGGGGATATATTGAAAATTCTCAGGTGGGCGGTAACAGATATTATTATAGTGATAGTCGCACAGCTGATTTGACGGTACGAATTCCTAAAACAAAGCAGTCCGATTTTTCGGATTTTATGTCGGGCAATAGCAATGTTGTAAATCGAGCTGTCAGAACGGACGATGTTACCGATCAGTATATTGATACGCAAAGCCGTATCAAAGCGTTGACTATTGAAAAAGAAACCCTTGAAAAACTGCTCACTCAATCGGCTGATGTATCCGATACTTTGACAGTTTACGAAAAGCTTACAGATGTTATTGCCGAGATCGAATCATACCAGGGTAAGCTCAATCAAATGGATAATTTGATTGAATATGTAACCTTTACGATACATATTGACGAGGTCGAAAAGGAAACAGAAGTAAAAAAACAGAATTGGTTTGTAAGCACATGGAACGATCTTTTGGATAATCTTTCCGATTTAGGAAACGGAATGCTCAGTATTCTTTCCTTTATTATAGCGGCATTGCCTTATTGGATATTAATTGCTGCGATTGTTGTCGTTATTATTATAATTATCCGCCGCCATAAGAAGAAAAAGGCTAAAGCGAATAATGCATAAACGGCTTGATATTAAAATACCGATTAAAGCTCCCGTCTTTTGTGACGGGAGCTTTGTTTTTATCGCAAAGGAAAAAGTTCTTGACAAATTATATCGCACGCGATATAATTTAATTAAAGGGGGGGTGCCGTGGTGCAGGATAAATATGATGTTATTCGCCTTAAAAATCAGCTTTGTTTTCCGCTTTATGCAGTATCAAATCTGATAATAAGAAAATATAAGCCGCTTTTAGATAAACTTGATTTGACCTATACTCAATATATCGTAATGATGGTGCTTTGGGAAAAGGGCAGAGTCAACGAAAAGATCCTTTGCCAGACGCTGAGTCTTAAATCAAATACAATGACTCCGCTTCTTAAAAAGCTCGAGGGTAAGGGATATATCGAAAAGGCAAAAGATACAGGCGACGGCAGAAATCTTGTTATAACCTTAACGCAATCCGGTAACGACTTGCGCGATAAGGCACTAAGTGTTCCTGAGTGCATTTCGAAAGAGCTTTATATTTCTCCAGAGGATGCGGAATTGCTTTATAGGACACTTTATAAAATACTTGATGCAGAAAAGGAGATTGAAAATGAAAACAGTTTATGATTTTACGGTAAAAGACAGAAATGGCTCAGATGTAAGTTTGTCGGAATATTCCGGAAAGGTTTTGCTCATTGTAAACACGGCTACAGGTTGCGGTTTTACTCCGCATTATGAGCCGCTTGAGGCTATGTACAAGGAGTTAAAAGATAAAGGCTTTGAAATCCTTGATTTTCCTTGCAACCAGTTTGCCAATCAGGCACCGGGCAGTGATGATGAAATCCATGATTTTTGTACACTTAAGTTCGGTACCGAATTCCCGCAGTTTGCAAAAATAGATGTAAACGGTGATAATGCCGATCCGCTTTTTGCTTTTCTTGCTACCGAAAAACCGTTTGAGAGCTTTGGCAAGGGAATTAAAAATGCGGCGCTTAATAAGTTTGCTGATATGAATAATAAAAAATTCGGCGATAAGGCATATATCAAGTGGAATTTTACAAAATTCCTTGTTGACAGGCAGGGAAAGGTAGTAGCCCGCTTTGAACCTACAAAGGATATGAAAGATGTTGAAGCCGGCGTAAAAGCTTTGCTGTAAGGAGTGAAAATTTATGGAAATCAAGTCGGTAAAATTCAGAAAAGACGGGTTTTATACTCAGCCGTTCGTCTTTGGCGGTGAAGAAGGACCGGAGAAGTTTGATAAAAGCATACGCTATCGCGGAAGTTTGCAAAATTATCTTATTGATACCGGCGATGAGGTCATTTTAGTTGACACCGGACTTCCTTCAGGCACACCCGAAGAGAATCCGGATGAGAACAGTCTTGCTTTTACAGGAAGAGATATATGCAGTTATATGGAAGCTTTGGCTAATCTTGGATATAAGCCGGAACAGATCACGCGGATTTTGCTTACGCATAAACATGCCGATCATTCCGGTGAGCTTAAATCTTTCCCCAACGCAAAAATATATGTAAATGCGGATGAAGTATCGGCGGCAGAGCTTAACGGAATTAATAATATTATTCCTGTTAAGTTTACCGATGGTGCATATTATAACTTCCCGGAAAGTCAAAGAATCCGCGATGGTATTACATTTATTAAGGCTAAAGGACATACTAACGGAAACAGTATTGTTATTGTTGAGCAAGACGGATTGTTTTATATGATTCACGGTGATATAACCTATGTTGATGAAGCGTTGTATGAAAATAAGCTGTCGGTAGTTTTTGAAGATCCTGCCGCCGCCCGTGTTACGCTTGACCGCGTTCGAGAGTTTGTTCGTAATCATCCTACGGTTTACTGCGGTACGCACACTCCTCAGGGATATGAAAATCTTGAGGCTAAACAAGTTATTGACCTTGATAATCCGATTAAGACCATATTTGAGGAGTATGATTTTAATAATAAAGAGGCAAGCGGCAAATATATCTGTTCTATATGCGGATATGTTTATGATCCGGCGGAAAACGGCGGCGTTGCCTTTGAGGATTTGCCTGACGATTGGAAATGCCCTCGTTGTAAGCAGGGAAAAGAAAAATTTAATAAAGCTTGAGGATATAAACATATGAAAATTGCAGTAAGATATTATACCAAAACAGGTAATACAAAGCGGTTGGCTGAAGCGGTAGCCGAAGCTGTCGGTACTCAGGCACTGCCTACAAGCGAACCTGTAACCGAACAGGTTGACCTACTGTTTTTAGGCAATTCCTATTATGCATTCAGTATTGATCCCGAGGTCAGAAATTTTATAAAATCCCTTGATAAAACCAAAGTCGGAAAAATAATTAACTTCGGATCTGCGGCAATGCTTAATTCCACCTATAAAAAGGTAAAAGCCGAAGCTCAAAAGGTGGGCATACCTGTAGACGAGCGCGAGTTTCATTGTAGGGGTGAATTTAAAGGAATTCATAAGGGCAGACCAAATGCCGAAGATTTAAAAGCAGCCGTGGAATTTGCTGAAAAAATTATTGATGATCGGCAATAAGTTAAAATAAGGTGGTATTATGAAAGAAGATAGTAATGAAATTGCAGTTCTTGCGGCAAAAAGGGAAAAGAGCATTGTAAAGACCAGCGTTATAGGTATTATAACTAACCTGTTTCTTGTAGGATTTAAGGCGTTTGTCGGATTAGTATCGAATTCTATTGCCGTAATACTCGATGCAGTTAATAACCTTTCCGACGCGCTATCCTCTGTAGTTACGATCATAGGTGCAAAGCTCGGGGCTAAACAACCCGATAAAAAGCATCCGCTCGGTTATGGAAGAATTGAGTATTTAAGCTCAATGATAGTAGCCGCATTAGTGCTTTATGCCGGCATTACATCGCTTGTAGAATCGGTTAAAAATATTATACACCCGCAAGCCGCGGATTACAGCACGGTTTCAATTGTTATTATTTCGGTGGCAATAGCAGTAAAACTGATACTCGGAATGTATGTAAAAAAGCAGGGTAAAAAGGTAAATTCCGGAGCGCTCGTGGCTTCTGGTTCGGATGCTTTGTTTGATGCGATACTTTCCTCTTCCGTTCTGGCTTCTGCTGTTATTTTTCTTATTTTCGATATTTCGCTTGAAGCCTATGTCGGTGTGATAATTGCTGGCTTTATAATAAAAGCCGGAATTGAAATGATGATAGAAACACTGAACGATATAATCGGAAAGCGCGAGGACTCAGATACAAGCAAGGAATTAAAGCGGATAGTATGTGAGGAAGAATCGGTGCTCGGCGCTTATGATATCACTCTTTTCAATTACGGACCTAATAAAAATTACGGTTCGGTTCATGTTGAGCTGCCGGATACGATGAGTGTCAGTGATGTTGATAAAATTACAAGGAAGATACAGACCGATGTTTTCCGTAAAACCGGCATAATACTTACGGGTATCGGAGTATACTCTTTCAACACTTCGGATGATGAAGCTGCAAAAATGCGTAATGTAATACGAAGGACGGTTATGTCACACGACTGGGCGCTACAAATGCACGGATTTTATGCTGATATCGATAAGAAAAACATTCGTTTTGATGTTGTTTTGAGCTTTGATATTGACAAAAAAACAGCGATTAAAACCCTGTATGAAGAAGCTTGTGCGCTATACCCGGATTATGAAATAATGATTATACCCGATGTTGATGTGACAGATTTATAGTTTTATTAAAATAATTAAATTGAGGTAGATATTATGAAAAAACAAATAAAAACAACAGAAGCAATTTTCCCTATGCCGGTACTGCTCATTTCCACATTTAATGAGGATGGTACCGTGGATGTTATGAATGCGGCTTGGGGTACTATGGTAGATAGAGATACCGTAGCTCTTAATCTTACAGAAACACATAAAACCGTTGAGAATATAAAAGCAAGAGGCGGATTTGTGGTTCATATTGCCGATGCAAAGCATGTCAGGGAGGCGGACTATTTCGGCGTTGTAAGTTCAAACAAGGATTCAGATAAGTTTGAAAAAAGCGGTATGACCTTTACAAAATCAGAGCTTGTAGATGCGCCGGTAATAAACGAATTGCCCATAGCTATGGAGTGTGAGTTTATTGAGTATCAAAGCGATGATACCGGACTTGGAGTTATCGGAAAAGTACTGCGTACCAGTGTTGAAGATGAATTTCTTAAAGACGGTAATGTTGATATAGATTCTCTTGAGGCAATTGCATTTGACCCTTATACACACGGCTACTATAAAGTTTCCGGCAGAGTGGGCGATGCCTTTAAAGATGGACTTAAAATCAAATGAAATAAAATAAGGCACGGGATTAACCGATAGGTCAAATTCCGTGCCTTTGTAAAATCCGCTTTAAGTAAAAAATTCATAAAGCTTATCTTTAAAATCCGGGGCGAGATCATATAAAGCGTGGCCGTATCCCTCGTAGATTTTATAACTGAAATTCGGCAAAGTGCTGAAATTATTAATTATTTCTTCAATTGCATATTTGCCTAAAACCTTATCATCCGCGGCGCCTGCCGCAAATACCGGGCAATGTATATCGGATACATAAGGCGAAAAATTGAAATTAACAGCGGCATTCGCTAAAATAATAAATCTACATAAATCTTCCTTTGTAACGGTTTTTGCCGCTTCGCTTAAAAGCGGCTTGTAGGACTCATATAACTGATTTGGATAAACAGCTTTTGCAAAATTATCATACAGCCTTTGAATGTCATTTGATTTTGCCGTATTTATCCACGAATCTATTATATCTTTTTTATCTGACAAATTTATTGCTGCCGATGCCACGGCAATCTTTTTTATAATTCCGGGATACTTTGCGGCAATGCAAAGTGCGATCATACCGCCTTGCGAAGCACCGAAAAGATTGATATTGTAAAGATTCAAATGCTTAAATGCGGCGGCAGTATCATCCGCCATATCATATATAGAATAGTTTTCCGGCAGATCACATCTTCTGTCAAAAACATATACAGTATAATCATCTTTAAATATACTGTAATCTTTTTCTATTTCAGCCGCCAGCGGCATAACGCTCTGAACACTTAGCCCCGGCAGTATAACAAGTGTTTTTTCTCCTTTGCCGAAGCAAAAATACTCCATTTTAAATGAATTTGTGCAAATTGATTTGATTATAATACCCATTTTTATACTCCTTAAAAGTAGTATACTATAATAAGAACGGATTTTGCAAGAGCATTTTGCGATTGATTGATTTAGGCTTATAAGTATGTTGAAATTTAAAAAACAGGGTGGTGCAGTATGAATAACAAAAAAATCAGAGAAAAGCTTTTTGAAATGCAGGATTTGAAATACAAAGAGTTTCACAGCGGATTATGTCCCTATACCGATAATATTATAGGAGTTAGAACACCTGAGCTTCGCGCACTATCAAAGCAGATCGCAAAAGGCGATGTAGATGAGTATTTAAAAAATGCAAAAGATGACTATTATGAAGAAGTTATGCTTCAAGGAATGGTAATAGGTCTTATAAAAAATGATTTTAATAAGGTGTGCTTTTACCTTAAAACATTTATCCCTAAAATAGATAACTGGGCGGTATGTGATATGGCGGTGTCCGGTCTTAAAATAACAAAAAAGCATATGAAAGAAATGTTAAGCTTTATAAGCGGGTATCTTAAATCAAAAAAGGAATTTGAAATCAGGTTTTGTATCGTTATGCTTCTTTGCTACTACATAAATGATGAGTATGTAGATATGACTTTAGAGGTGTTAAGTAATATTAAAAATAATAGTTACTATGTAAAAATGGCGGTTGCATGGGCAATATCGGCAGCTTTCATAAAATATCCTCAAAAAACAATGATACTGCTTAAAAATTGCCGCCTTGATGATTTCACATATAATAAAGCTCTAAGTAAAATAACCGACTCTTACCGTGTAAGCCCTGAAGTTAAAAAAGAAATACGAGCTATGCACAGATAAAATTTATGTCATTTTGCATAAACATGTATTTAATGTAAATAATACCTGTGAGGTGATTTAAATGACATTAACACAAAAAGAGAAAACACTGCTTAAGGATATGAAAGATGCTGAAAAGCTTTGTATTGAAAAATACAAAAAAGCGTCTGACAGTGCGGTTGACCCGCAACTAAAAAATCTTTTCAGCAATCTTTCAAGCGCAGAGACACAGCATTTGAGCATTTTTGAAAAAATGGAACAGGGAACAGTTGAACAGCCGCAAAGCGGAAATTCAAACGTGCCTACATTTACCGCGACATACGGAAGCGAAAACACTCCGGACAAACAAAACGACAGTTTTTTGTGCTCTGATCTGCTTACCGCCGAAAAGCATGCGTCACATCTTTATGACACTTGCGTTTTCGAGTTTTCAGATGCTGATGCCAGAAAGGCAATAAACGCCATACAGGCACAAGAGCAAAATCACGGAAAATCAATTTATGATTATATGAAAGTCAATAGTATGTATTCATAAATATTTTGCAAATTTGCCCACTCTCCGAAACGGAGAGTGGGTTCTCTTTTCGGGAGGTTGCGGTTGTTGCCAATAGTAATGTATAATATTATCCGTGGGGTGATAATGCTTTGAACATTATGTTTTGCGGGGACAAAAATGCCGCGCAGGGAATACTTTTCAGCATTGCAACAATATGCCGGCACGAGAAAGCACCAATAGTATTTTATGTTCTTACCGCGAATGTTGACGGAAAAATCGAGGGCTTGCCTTATGAGTTTGCAAATACGCTTAACATTAATGTAAAAAAAGGCAATTCCGAAAATCGCGCGATTTTACTTGATATAAGCGAGAAGTTTCAAAAATATTTGCCTGATGCTAATATGTCAACCCGCTTTACACCGGCTTGTATGCTTCGCCTTTTTGCCGATATGATACCCGAGATACCTGATAAACTGCTTTATCTTGATACAGATGTTCTATGCCGTAAAAGCTTTCGTGAGTTTTACGATACAGATATATCCGATATTGAAATCGCCGGCGTGCCGGATAGGTATGGCAAGTGGTTTTTCGGCAATATACTCTTACATAACTATTTAAATTCCGGCGTTTTGCTTATGAATATGAAAAATATAGCAGAGAGCGGACTTTTCTATAAATGCAGGATTATGTGCCGAGATAAGCGTATGTTTATGCCGGACCAAAGCTCGCTTAATTTGCTGGCAATTAAGCGAAAACTGCCAAGAAAATTTAACGAGCAGGCTTCTATAAAGAATGATACTGTTTTTAAGCATTTCACAACATTTTTCCGCTTTTTTCCCCTGTTTCACCATGTAACCGTAAAACCTTGGGATAAGGAAAAGATGCATAATATACTCGGCATTTATGAGTTTGATTATTTGTTTACGGAGGATTTTTATGAATAAGGAAATACCTGTTTTTTTTACTATTGATAACAGCTATGCGCCTTTTTTGGCGGTGGCGCTTAATTCGGCTGTGAAGAACGCAAGTAAAGACCGCGTTTATCACGCGATAGTTCTGCACGAAGGTGTAAGCGAAGAAAACTGCAAAAAGCTTGTAGCTCTCGGGACTGATAATTTTAAAATAGAAGTAATCCCGATGAAGAATAATTTTGATGCGCTTGATGATAGAATGAGCAACCGCCTTCGCTGTGATTATTTTACGCTTACTATCTATTTCCGCCTTTTTATTCCGGCGATGTTTCCGCAATATGATAAGGCAATATATATAGATAGCGATGTAGTGGTATCAGGAGATATAGCCGAGCTTTTTGATATAGATATAGGCGAAAACTATATAGGCGCGTGCAACGATCTGTCTATTGCAGATGTGCCTCCACTTGTAGCTTATACCGAAAATGCGGTGGGTGTTAAGGCGCATGAATACATAAATTCCGGTATATTGCTTATGAATCTTAAAAAGCTTCGTGAGCAAAAATTCGAAGAGCATTTTTTAAATCTTTTGAATACATATCATTTTGATACTATTGCCCCGGATCAGGATTATATAAATGCGATTTTAAACGGTAAAATATATTATCTTGATAAACGGTTTGATGCTATGCCTAATAATGCCCGTCCCGTGTGCAGTGATCCGGTTATAATACATTATAACCTCTTTGAAAAGCCTTGGTGTTATGACGGGATACAGTATGAAGATGAGTTTTGGCGCTATGCTGAAGACTGCGGATATATAGATGAGATAAAGGCATATAAATCGGATTATACAGACGAAAAGAAGAAAGCCGACAAGGAATGTTTGGAGCTGCTTGTCCGCCGCGGTATCGAAATACCCGGCAACAAAATCACCTTTAAGAAAATGAATGAAAGCGGAATAAAAATAAGATTATGATATCAGAAAATACCAGGCTCCAGGTAATAGAAAACATTAAACACTCTGCCGAAAGCGGTGAGTTTTATAATAAGGTGGAGGTAAACGATCCGGTTCTCACAGCAGACCAAAGCCGTGCTATTACCGATGCGTTTGTGGAGAACAGGATGAAGCTCGGCTTTAAGATAAAATCCAAAGTTGCTTGTTATGCGGCTGATGTTGCTATGAGGGTTATCAATAAAGATACCGAGATTATAGGGCTTGAAAAAATACCGGATAATATCGGCGGTGTTATAATTACAAGCAACCATTTTTCTCCGTTTGAAAATACAATAATAAGGTTTTTAAACCAAAAAATGGGAAGAAAAAAGCTTAACATAATATGCCAGGATTCAAACTTTGCTATGAGCGGGCCTATAGGGTTTATTATGAATTATGCAAATACTATTCCTATAAATACACAACCGCGGTATCTGGCGCGGGATTTCCTTTCAATTCTCAAGGAAAAACTTGTAGTAAAAAAGGAAACAGTGCTTTTATACCCCGAACAGGAAATGTGGTTTAATTATAAAAAGCCGCGTCCGCCCAAAGGCGGTGCATATTTCTATGCGGCAAAATTAAATATACCCGTAATTTCCTGCTTCGTAGAGATGATAGATACCGGTATTCCGGACGGTAAAACAGGGCAGTTTAATAAACTTCGATTTAAGCTTTATGTTCTCGATGTGCTTTTCCCCGATAAGGATAAAACACCTAAAGAAAATACCGAGGCACTTGCCGCTGCCGATTATAAGCTTAAAAAGGAATGTTATGAGGCGGTTTACGGCGAGAAGCTGAACTATAAATTTGAAACATCGGATATTGCCGGATACAAGGTAAATAAATGAGAAACGTAAGATATTATAAAGATTTTACAGATGATTTTGCCGTAAGTCGTAACCAGGATATTAAGCTTGATGAAAACTATGAGCATATAAAAACGGATTTTTTATCAAAAATTTCATCCGCAGTAATCTATTTTCTTGCAATAGTCTTTTCAAGTGTATACTTAAAACTGTTTTTGCACGTAAAATTTTCGGGTAAAGAAAAGTTTAAAAGGGTAGGCGGAGGATTTTTTATATACGGAAATCATACACAGAGTGTGGGGGATGTATTTATACCTGCTATCGCCGCATTGCCGAGAAGAATTTATACAATAGTATCCCCGGCTAATTACGGTATACCGGTAATCGGAAAAATTTTGAGGCCTTTAGGAGCATTACCCATCATCCCTACCGTTAAGGGAATAAAAAACCTTGAAGCGGCAATAAAGCAAAGAGCTGAAGATAATCATCCGATAGTAATTTATCCGGAGGCGCATGTATGGGATTATTATACAGGTATCAGACCTTTCCCTGATACATCTTTTAAATATCCGGCGCGGCTTAATATGCCGGTTTTTAGTATGACGGCGACATATAAAAGAAGCAAGTTATTAAAAAAGCCGGTTATAGATGTAAAAATAGACGGACCTTTTTATCCTGAAGGCGAAACCCTAAAGGGTAAGGCGGCAGATTTGCACAATAAAGTTTACAGCTCAATGATAAACCGTACAAAAGAGAGTAATTATGATTATATAGAGTATAAAAAAGAAAACAGCGCCGAGACCGTTTAGATCCCGGCGCTGTTTGTTATTAGCTTTTGTGACAGCTACCGCTCATAGGGCAGTTGCCGCAAT
Organism: Oscillospiraceae bacterium; assembly: GCA_902766755.1. Lineage (GTDB taxonomy): Bacteria > Bacillota > Clostridia > Oscillospirales > Acutalibacteraceae > UBA737. The sequence goes on from CACXEV010000042.1 coordinate 12,021, forward strand.
TACAGCCGCAACTTGATTTACCCTTTTTCTTATCTCGTATCATTTTTATTATTATCAGGGTAATTACGAGTATAAGAGCTAAAACTGTCAGGATAGTGCCTATATTATTTGTAATAAGTTGCAGCATATTTTCCCCTTCTTATCCTATTTTTTTATTTAATCTTGTGGCCTCTGTGTATTTTTTGAAGAACAGCATATAAATCATTATGCCAAGCAGTATTAAAGCGCAGATAAGACCTATAACATTTATATTACCTGTAAACAAATTGCCAAACTGATTTATCATAAGGGCTATTACATAGGCAAATCCGCACTGATAACCAATGGCAAACCAAGTCCACTTAGCGTTATTCATTTCACGCTTAATTGCACCTATTGCCGCAAAGCAGGGGGCGCAAAGCAGGTTGAATACGAGGAATGAATATCCGGTAATGCCTGTAAACGCTTGGCTCAGTGTCTGCCAAACAGTGCCATCACCGCCGCCGTAGAGAATACCCATTGTGCCAACGATATTTTCCTTCGCAACAAGACCGGTGATTGAAGCCACGGCAGCCTGCCAGTTACCCCAACCGAGAGGAGCGAAAATCCAAGCGATACCCGAACCGATTTTTGCAAGTATTGAAAGATTTAATTCATCTTCGGATAGCATACGGAATCCGTCGCTTGTAAAGCCAAAGTAGGAAGTAAACCAAACGATTATAGTTGAAAGTAGGATGATAGTTCCTGCCTTTTTAATAAACGACCAGCCACGCTCCCACATTGAGCGTAAAACATTGCCGAGTGTCGGCATATGATATGCCGGCAGTTCCATAACAAACGGTGCAGGCTCACCCGAGAACATCTTAGTCTTTTTAAGCATAACACCTGAGATTATGATTGCCGCCATACCTATAAAGTATGCGCTTGTAGCAACCCACGCACTTCCGCCGAATATAGCGCCGGCTATCATCGCGATAAACGGAACCTTAGCACCGCAGGGGATAAATGTAGTAGTCATTATGGTCATTCTGCGGTCGCGTTCGTTTTCAATAGTTCTGCTCGCCATAATACCCGGAACACCGCACCCTACACCTACAAGCATAGGAATAAATGATTTTCCCGAAAGACCGAATTTTCTGAAAATACGGTCAAGCACGAATGCAATTCTTGACATATAACCGCAAGCCTCGAGGAATGCAAGCAATAAGAAAAGAACAAGCATCTGAGGAACAAATCCGAGAACGGCACCTACACCGGCGACGATACCGTCGTTAATAAGTCCGGATAGCCAGTCTGCCGCACCGATTTTTTCAAGTCCGTTACCTACCAATACCGGAACACCCGGAACCCAAACGCCGTAATCTGCCGGGTCAGGCTCTTCGCCTATCTCGTCAAGTGTTTTTAGTGCATCATCATAGTCATCAAGCGAAGCGGTTTCTGTTGTCACTTCAAGGGTTTCTTCGTCCTCAACCTCATATGTGAATTCTTTTGTCGGAGCCTCGCCGTTTTCTTCAACATAGGCCTCGTATCCGTCAACTATCAAAGAGGCTTCGGTGTATTCGTCATTTACTTCTTCATAGTTGGAACTGCCTATACCGAATAAATGGAAGCCGTCACCGAAAAGTCCGTCATTTGCCCAGTCAGTCGCCGCAGTGCCGACGGTTACCATTGAAATATAGTAAACTAAGAACATAATTGCGGCAAAAATAGGCAGTCCCAACCAGCGGTTTGTTACTACACGGTCAATCTTATCCGATGTTGAGAGCTTGCCGGCATTTTTCTTTTTGTAGCATGATTTAATAATATTGCTTATGTAAATGTAACGCTCATTTGTAATTATGCTTTCGGAATCATCGTCAAGCTCTATTTCCGCCGCTTTTATATCGGCTTCAATATGAGAAAGAGTATCAGCAGGTATGTTAAGGCTTTCGATTACCCTGTCATCACGCTCAAAGATCTTTATCGCGAAGAAACGCTGCTTTTCTTCAGGCATATCATGAAGTAATGCTTCTTCAATGTGTGCAAGTGCATGCTCTACCGCACCGCTGAATGTGTGCTGCGGAACGGTTTTTTCTTTGCTTGCCGCAGATATTGCCGCTTCTGCCGCTTCTGATACGCCGTTGCCTTTAAGTGCTGAAATCTCAACAACCTTGCAACCGAGCTGGCGGGATAATTCCGCTATGTCTATTTTATCGCCGTTTTTGCGAACAATATCCATCATATTAACCGCAACTATAACCGGTATTCCAAGTTCGGTAAGTTGGGTTGTAAGGTAAAGGTTTCTTTCAAGGTTTGTACCGTCTACAATGTTAAGTATAACATCCGGCTTATCATTTATCAAATAATTTCTTGCAACAACCTCTTCGAGAGTGTAAGGTGACAGTGAATATATACCCGGAAGGTCGGTAATTATTACATCGTTATGTTTTTTGAGCTTGCCTTCCTTATTTTCAACGGTAACACCCGGCCAGTTACCTACAAATTGATTAGATCCGGTCAGTGCGTTAAAAAGTGTGGTTTTACCGCTGTTAGGGTTACCGGCAAGGGCAATTTTTAATTTTTTGTCCATAAATATCACCTCATTCAATCTCTATCATTTCTGCATCGGCTTTTCTGATAGATAATTCATAGTTTCTAACCGTGATTTCTATCGGGTCGCCGAGGGGAGCTACTTTGCGAATATAAATGTCAACGCCTTTTGTAATCCCCATATCCATAATCCTGCGCTTTACAGCGCCTTCGCCGTGCAGCCGCCTGACCTTAACGGTCTGACCGATTTTAGCCTGCCTTAATGTGTTCATAAATCCTCAACTCCTCATTTATACTAAAATCTTCATTGCCATATCCTTCCCTATGGCAACACGAGATTCTTTGACATTTACAATAACACTCCCCGCAAGAGCATTAACAACGGTAACTGTTTCTCCTACCGTAAATCCTAAATTTTCAAGGTGGCGCTTAACATCTTCGTTTCCGCCGATTTTTTTAACAATGTTTTCCGAACCTATATCAGCCATAGTAAGCGGAATCATCAATATCATTCCTTTCGGTTAGACTTAGCTAACCGTTAAACTAAAAATATTTGGTTAGCAAAAGCTAACCTATTCATATATATTATAGTTAGCTCGAGCTAACTTGTCAAGATATTTTTTAAAAAAATTTTTTATTGAAAAAAACACTTTGTTATGGTAACATTAAATAAACAAAAGAGGTGATAAGATGGCGGTAAAAGAGTCAGGCGAAATGTATCTTGAAACGATATATATTCTTTCAAAAAAAACACCTAATGTAAGAGCGATTGATGTTGGTAATGAGATGGGCTTTTCAAAACCGTCGGTCAGCAGGGCTATGGGGCTACTTAAGGATGAAGGTTTAATTCTTGTGGATCCTTCCGGCAATATTACTTTAACGGATAAGGGCGAAAAATCAGCGAAAAATATTTATGATCGCCACACTACACTTACTGCTGTGCTTGTAAGTCTTGGAGTTGATAAGGAAACAGCGGCTTATGATGCCTGCAGGATAGAGCACTATATAAGCGAAAAAACATTTCGTGCAATAAAAAAACACATAAAGGAACATTCAAAATAAAAATAATCGGTGCAATTTTTAAGAGAATTGCACCGATTATTCTTTTTTAGTCGCAGTTCATGTCAGACTTCTTATTGCTTTCTTTATTGGTTTCGTTAGTGTCCTTTTTGTTCTGGGAATTTGTGTTCTTCTTATTCTTATCCTCCACAAAAATCACCCCGCTTTCACAGGTATTATCTGTAAAAAGCGGGGTAATATACTAAATATTAAATAATTTTTCGGCGTTTTTACGGGTGATATTGAGAATATCATCACGAGTAAGCCCTGAAATTTGCGAAACTCTTTCGGCTGTAAGGGTTATATAACCGGAATGGCAGAGCTTTCCGCGATATGGCTCCGGCGCTAAATATGGACAGTCTGTTTCGAGTAAGATCCTGTCCTTTGGTATAGCGTTTATAACATCCGGCATTTTTTTGGCGTTTTTAAAGGTGACAACGCCTCCAACGCCGATATACATACCGAGTTTTATTATTTCCCTTGCCATTTCAGCACTACCTGAAAAGCAGTGCAGCACTCCCTTAGGGCGGTGCTTTTTAAGTATTTCAAGGGTGTCAGCATGAGCGTCCCTGTCGTGGACTATAACGGGCATATTAAGCTTGTTTGCGAGAATTATCTGACTTTCAAAAACCTGTATTTGTTCTTCTTTGTTATCCGAAGTATAGTGGTAATCAAGACCTATTTCTCCTATTGCTACGCACTTTTCGTGCCTTGAGAGGTCGCGTATTTCGGATATTGTAGTTTTACTTTCGAGATTTTCAGGGTGAATACCTACCGCCGCATATATGAAATCATACTTCTCGGCAATACGAATAGTATCTTTGGCGGAAACTCCGTCTACCGCGCAGGTTATAATTTTATCAACGCCGTTATTATGAAGTGATATAAGCAGCTCGTCACGGATGTTATCGAACTTTACATCATCATAATGCGCGTGGGTATCAAATATCAGATTTTCTTTCAGTTTGCATTCTTCAGGGTATATCATCTGATTTTACTGCCCGGTTCTACGCCGTCTAAAAATACAACTTTTATTTGATCGTCGGAATCCGCGGCAAGTATCATACCGTTAGACTCTACTCCGCAAAGTGTTGCCGGTTTAAGATTTGCAACAACTATAACGGTTTTGCCTATAAGATCATCCGGGGTATAGAATTTAGCAATACCGGATGCTACTGTTCTTAGAGTACCGGTTCCGTCATCAAGCGTGAGCTTTAAAAGCTTCTTTGCTTTGGGTATGGGCTCGCACGCGACGACCTTTGCAGCGCGCAACTCTACCTTTGCAAAATCGTCAATAGTAATTTCGTTGAGGCTGACGGTGTTTTTCGCTTCAATTGCGGATTTATCACCTTTTGCCGCTATTTCCGCAAGGACTTTTTCAGTATCAATCCGGGCAAACAACGGTTTTGCTTCGCCTACTGTATAGGCTTTTTCCGCACCAAAGCGGTAAGACTGCTCGTCTGTGCCTAAAAGCTCTCTTATCTTTTGAGAGCATTCGGGCATAATGGGATTTAACGATACCCCTAAAATTCTTATGCATTCAAGCAAATTGTAAAGAACGGCTTTCAGCCTGTCCATATCCTCCTCGTTCTTTGCAAGTAACCAAGGAGTGGTTTCATCAATATACTTATTTGAGCGTTTTGCAAGCGACATAATAGCCGAAACCGCATCAGAGTTATGATATGTTTCCATATTTTCACTATATTCTTTAACTGAATTTTCGGCAAATGCTTTAAGCTCTTCATCTATCTTGTCAGCCCTGCCGCATGCATCTACAGTGCCGCCGAAGTATTTACCGGTCATAGCAATAGTTCTGTTCACAAGGTTGCCGAGCGTATTTGCAAGATCGGTATTGTATTTGCCTATAAATGACTCGTATGTTATGGTGCCGTCCTGAGTAAATGGCATCTCGCTAAGCAGATAATATCTTACCGCGTCAGCCCCGAACATACCTGCCAGCTCATCGGCATAAATAACATTACCTTTTGATTTTGACATTTTGTCTTCACCCACAAGTACCCACGGATGACCGAGCACTTGTTTCGGCAGAGGTTCACCGAGCGCTAAAAGGATAATAGGCCAATAAATTGTATGAAAACGCACAATATCTTTGCCTATTACGTGCAAATCGGCAGGCCAGTATTTTTTGTATTTTTCACTGGCTCTCCCTTCTGTATCATAGCCAAGTCCGGTTATATAGTTTGAAAGAGCATCTATCCATACATAAATTACATGGTCCTTATCAAAAGTTACGGGTATACCCCATTTAAAGCTTGAGCGCGAAACGCAAAGATCGGAAAGTCCGGGTTTTATAAAGTTGTTAATCATTTCGTTTTTGCGTGCTTCCGGTTTAAAGAAATCAGGATTTTCCTCATAGTATTTTACAAGCGCATCCTGGTATTTTGAAAGTTTTAAGAAATAGGCTTCTTCTTTTGCGTCAATAACATCACCGCCGCAATCAGGGCATTTGCCGTCAACTAACTGAGAAGCGGTAAAAAATGATTCGCAAGGCACACAGTATTTTCCTTCGTATGCCCCTTTGTAGATATCACCCTGGTTATATAGCTTCTCAAAAATATGCTGAACTGCTTTTTCGTGGTCTTTATCGGTAGTCCTTATGAACTTATCGTAGCTTGTGTTAAGACTATTCCAAACATTTTTAATCTCTTGCGATACACCGTCCACATACTCTTTAGGTGTTTTTCCTGCTTTCGCGGCATATTCCTCTATTTTCTGACCGTGTTCATCAGATCCGGTCATAAAGAAAACATCAAACCCCTGCTGCCTTTTATAGCGAGCAATCATATCGGCAAGAACAATATCGTAGGCATTGCCGATATGCGGCTTGCGGGATGTATAAGCAATAGCCGTTGTAATATAAAACTTCTTTTTTTCTGACATATTTTTACCTTCTTTACGGTTTTCTGAATAAAAAGGCTAACAGTGAAAACGCCGTTGCCAAAAGTTCAAACAAAAGAATTGCACCGCCTGAAAGCAATCCTCCTGATTGAGTAAATGATGTGAATGCGAAGTACCAAATGCCCAGTACAGACGAAAGCACATAAAATACAGATAATATATTGTTTGAAATCCTGATTCTTGAAGCGCAGTTCATAATGCGTAAAAGTGTGAGTTTACTGCCCATAAAGCTTGCGGGTGCAGAAATAGCACCTGTATCTGCGGTGGCATTTTCCATCATATGAACTCCAACATTAGTCATAACCTTAACGGAATCTTCATACAAGCCGAAATAATCGCAGATCATTTCTTCGCTCACATTAGGATCGCAGTTTTTGACAAGCAGTGTCACACCAAGACCTGTAATTTGCCGCAATAGCTTTTGAATATCAGACCTTACTTCGTACTGTATAACTACCAATGCGCTCGGCTTGCCGGCTGTAGCTACATATACGGGGAAATAGCCGCTTCTGAGTATCTTTTTATCAACTTCAATACTGGGTACTTCAATGCCGTGCGCTTCCATAAGCGTTCGGTTGCCTATAAACAAGAGTTCGTCATTTACCCAACCCGAAATTCCAAGCTTTTCTTCATACTTGATAGTGTCGGAATCGGGTTTTTTATATGATGTATTTGTTCCGGCAATTTTATTGAAAATAGGTGCTAATGGGCTGCCGATTTCTTCTGTAAGCGCCGCCGCATTTATAATTGTTTCATCAACACTGTTGTTTGATAAAACCTTAAAGCTTTTAAGAGTTATACTGCCTGCAGGGAAAATATCGGATGTATGAACAACCGCGGCGTTTGAAAGTTCGATACTGTCTGCTCCGAATGTACCGGCTATCATAGCGCCCTTTTTGCGAAGCTTCTTTGCCGCCGAAAAACAGGGAAGTATATCAACAAACATCAGAGTCGGCATTGCCGCCATAGCGCCGGCGGCATAAGCAGCATAAAGTGCGGCAAATGCAGTTTTATAATAAAAATATCCCATTGCCGCGCCTAAAACAGATAAAACAAGCGTTATAACGAATATTACCGGAATTTTGCCGGAAAATTTCTTTTTATAACTTGAATACTTTACAAAATCGTTTATAAACTCTGCTTTTCTCGGTGCGGCTATCAACACATCGCCTTCGATGGCGTTTTTTGCCATAGCAAGTGCAGTAGAGCTGTCTTTAATAAACGAAACCGCAAACTTTTCTCTCGGGCTTCTTATCGCCTTAATGCCTGAAAGCATGGTTGATGTGTTTATAAAGTTCATAATTGACCTTATAAGCATTATAAAAGCGGAAAGAAGTATCAGATTAAAAATATTTTCCCCGATTATCATAGCCTGTATGCAAAGAGGTATGCTGAAAACGGCAAATAAGGCTACAATACAATCATGCGAAGCGCGGTGCCGGAACAGATTTATTATATCGGCAAACATATCTATGTTTGCAAGTATAGTCACAAACATAAGACCGCTGCAAAGTGTAATTACCGATTTAGTAGAGCTGATAACCTTATCGGAAAGAGCAGGGGTAAGGAACAGCGCTATAACAAATGTGCATATAGCGCAAATCGTCATAGCCAAAAAGTTGTTACGCCTTTTATAAGAAAGCTTGCGTATGGCGGACTTTGCTTCTGCTATATCGGTGATTTCATTCTTCGGTGCAAATAAATCAAAGTCGCTCGCTTCAAACATCGGCTCAGGATCGGGTTCTTCGGTTTCATTTGCGTTCATTAATTCCTGGCTTATATCGACTACTCTGGTTGAGCTACTGATATTTATTCTGCCGGTATTGCCATTTTCATCCTTTATTGGAGTGAATCTTATTGTAGCCGTATTAGATATTCTATCCTCATCGCTTTGCAGACCTTTATCCGGTGCAGAATCATCTATATCGGATATATCCGCTGTGCTTTCAACCGGGGTTGCCGGTTTTGTTTCCTCCGATAGAATATCATCAAATATGCTTTTTTCAAATCTCTGTCTTGACTCGGTTGCCATTTTTTCAAAAGCCGGTGTAGGAACGGGTTTTGACTGATTTTCTGATTCCGGTTCAGTTGTGTCTTTACTCTCTTCAACATCCTTAAAATCGGCTTCAACACCGTTTAAAAGAAAATCGTCAGCGCCGGGTCTACCTAATGTGTCAATAGTTACATTATATTTTTCGGAAAGCTTATTTATAAGGGCGTTACTGTCACTTTTGATTATTTCCGCAACACTTTTAAGGGTGTAAAGTGGGGCTTCGTCTTCTGTTACATCGTGACCTGATTCATCTATAGTATAACGCTTTAACTTTTCGAGCAATGAAATCTCTTTTTCTTCTTTTTTTTGAACTGCTGTTTCCGGTCCCTCGCTTTTATCGGGGGTATGAACTGTCTTATCAGGTTCTGCATGCTCTTCTGCCGCAGGAGTTTTCAGGGCTTCCTCTTTAGGAGTATCAGACATATCCCGTATGCCCATTTTAGCTTTAAGAGAAGCCAACGGTTTTTTTTGGCTTTCGGTAACGGGCAAATTTAAATTGCCCGATTTTTCATCTATACTCTTGCCGAAAGCCGACAATAAAGACCTGTTTTTCTCCGCAAGCAGATCCTCGTTTGAGTTCGCCTCTACAGGCTCAAAACTCATTATGAAATCATTTTTATTATGTTTCGATTTTCTCGACATATCAACTACCTCAAATTGATTACTTATTTCTCGAATCCACAACTTTATACATTAAAATACCTGCCGCTACCGAAGCATTAAGCGAGTTGATTTTACCACGCATAGGCAGACTGATTATTTTATCGCACTTTTTAAGTACCAAAGGGCCAATTCCTTTGCCTTCATTGCCTATTACAAGCGCTAAAGGTATACGGTAATCGGTAAAAGAATAGTCTTCGCCGCCCATATCCGCACCGAAAACCCAAATGCCTTTACTTTTAAGCTCATCAATAGTTGCGGCAATATTTGTCACCCGGGCAACACGCATATATTCGAGCGCGCCGGCACTGGTTTTTGCAACCGTGGCATTAAGCGAAGCCGAGCGCCTTTTCGGAATTATTATTCCGTGAACGCCGCCAACCTCCGCTGTACGAATAATTGCCCCTAAATTGTGGGGGTCCTCTATCTCATCGCAGATAATAATAAAAGGTTCTTCATTACTTTCCTGTGCAAAGTTAAGAATATCGTCTACAGTTGAGTATTCACGGCTTGAAAACATAACTGCAACGCCCTGATGATTAGCACCGCCGCAGTAATAATCTAACTTTTGAGGACTTATTTCTTTTATAAGAACGCCTTTTTTTGAGCATTTTGCAATTATTTCTTTTATACTTCCGCTGTTTGCACCATGAGCTATAAGCAGGCGATCAATTTCCCGGCCTGATCGTATAGCTTCAAGCACAGGGTTTCTGCCGCATATTATATTGTTCTGTTTATCAGAGCTTTCAAGCATTGTTTTCACCCAAAATATAAATATATAAAATTATAACACATTAATATCCAAAAATAAAGAGTTAATTATAAAAAACACATTATATTGTGGTTTAAATCATAGGTTGACAAAACTTTTAGTAAATACTATAATTATAAACTGGAATTAAATGTGTTTTTAGGAGGCTTTTATGTTCAGGAAAACCTACCTTGAAATCGATCTCGGAGCCTTGAAATATAATATAGGGCAGATAAAGGAAAAATTTCCGGATTACGGCTATTATTTCGGTGTTGTGAAGGCAAACGCATACGGAGCCGGAATTTATGCTGTAAATTCTATGGTCGAAGCCGGGATAAACTATATTGCCGTATCATCGCTTGAGGAAGCGCTCGGTGTTCGTGAAATTAATAAAACGGTGCCGGTACTGGTTTTAGAACCTATTTGTTTTGAAGGGCTTTCGGTTGCCGCAGAAAACGATATTACCGTTACGGTAGACAGTAAGGAATACTTTGATAAAATGCTTTCATCGGGCATAAAGATAAAGTTTCATATCAAGGTTGACTGCGGTATGAACCGCTTCGGTCTTACCGATAAAAACGATGTGGAATATATCTTTAAAAATGCCAATGATAACACCTGCTTAGAGGGTGTGTTTACCCAGCTTTCAAGCGGGCAGGGCGCGCGGTATAAAAAGCAGATGAGTCTGTTTAAGGAGCGTACAAGCCTTATTGATTTATCATTGGTAAAAATAGTTCATATTGACCGCTCGCTTACATTAGAGCAACATGAAAAAATAGACTTTGCAAACGGCGTGCGGCTCGGTATAGTTATGTACGGATTTGCGAAAATGCCGCCTGAGCTTTCGATGAAAAGAAGGATTTTCAATAAGCTCACCGGCAAAAAACCGCCTGAAGCTTCAAAATTAAAACTTAAAAATGTTTTGCGCTTTTACAGTGAGGTACTGGAAATTAAAAAAATAGCGCCGGGCGAGAGCGCCGGCTACGGCGGTATGTTTGACAGTAAGGCGGAAACGCTTATAGCGGTAATGCCTTACGGCTTTGCGGATTTTTCACTTATAGACAAAACGCAGGTTTATATAGGCGAAAAGAAAAGACAGATAGTTGTAAACTATATGGATGTCACCTCCGCTGTGGTAGATAGCACGGTAAGTATCGGCGATAAGGTTGAAATTTTTGGTGATAATATAACACCTCGCGCGGCAAGCAGGGCGGCAAATGTAAATGTGTATAAGCTTATCACAAGTGTTACAAACCGCGTGCCGAGGGTTTATGTAGACGGTGAAAAAAGAACAGAAATCAAGTATTGAAAACAGGGGATTATTATGGAAAAATTCAGAGCGCTTATAATAGGCAGTGATATAAACGCCTATTATCTTGCAAGATGTTACCATGAGCTTACGGGGAATAAGGCGGATATGTTTGCTTTAAAGCCCATAGGAGAAAAGCCTTTTGCATACACGAGATATACCAAGATTTTAAATATAAAATATTTTGAAAACTTTTGGGATGAGCAGGTCTTTTTATCGTCAGTAAACGGCTATTATAATGAGCATAAGGATGAAAAAATTCTTCTTGTAAGCAGTAATGAAACCTACGGCGAATATATAGCTAAAAATCAGGATGATTTAAAGGATAAATTTTATTTCAATTATCCGTCTGTGGAGCTGCAAAGGACTCTTGTAAATAAAGAGCTTTTTTATAAGACCTACGCTGATAGCGTTCTGGATTTACCGAAAACGGTTTATTTTGACTGTAAGGCGGATACCGAAATTCCCGATGATTTAACCTATCCCGTGATAGTAAAGCCTGCAAATGTAATACTTTTTAAGCACATAACATTTAAAGGAAAGCGCAAAATTTACAGGCTTTCATCAAAGGAAGAATTAGAAAAGGTAATAGGATATTTTAAAAATAGTGAATATGATGATACCCTTATTATTCAGGAATATATACCCGGTGACGATTCTCACCTCTTTGACGCGGTAGTATATATGGGCAAGGATAAAAAGGCGAAGTTGTGTTCATTTGCTCAAATCGGACTTCAAGAGCATAGTCCCCGTATGATAGGCAACGCCGCGGTGCTCATAAACGGATATTCACAGTTTGACGGTGTGGACATACAAATAGGCAAAATTGTGGAATTTATGGAGGGCATCGGCTATCAGGGCTTTGCCGAGTTCGATATGAAGTACGATGCTCGGGTAGGCAAATATAAGGTTATGGAAATAAATGCAAGGCAGGGCAGATGCTCATATTATATAACACCTTGCGGATATAATCTTATAGAGGTGCTTTACCGCGACCTGATACTTGGCGAGGATATGCAGTTTTGTAAGGCGGATAAATTAGTACTTGAAACCTTTGTGCCAAAATCGGTGGCTAAAAAGTATATAGTTAATGAGGAATTTAAAAATAAGGCTCTTTCTCTTTGGAGTAAGGGCGTTCATCCGCTGAAATATAAAAAGGATAACGGTATTATAAGAAAACTTATGCTTTTTAAAATAGGCTTGAACTATAAAAAAGCATATAAAAATTTCACTTGGGATTGGGATTAGACCTGAATTAAGGAGAGCTTTTATAATGTGCGGATTTTGCGGTTTTGCAGATAGACTTGATAATAAGGAAAAGGAAAAAATCATAAAAGGTATGGCGGATAGGATAATACACCGCGGTCCTGATAGCGACGGTTATTATGTTGATGACCGTGTTGCTATGGGCTTTCGCAGACTGTCCATAATAGACCTTGCCGGCGGCGACCAGCCGATTTACAATGAGGATAAAAATATAGTTGTTATGTTCAACGGCGAAATCTATAACTTTATGGAGCTTCGAAAGCAGCTTAAAGACTGCGGTCATACATTTTACACAAATAGCGATACCGAGGTTATAGTTCATGGTTACGAAGAGTACGGCACGGATGTTTTCAGCAAGCTGCGTGGTATGTTCGGCATACTCATTTACGATAAGAGAAATGAAACCTTTATCTGTGCGAGGGATTTTTTCGGCATAAAGCCGGTGTATTATTACTTTGATAACGAAACCTTTATGGCAGGCAGTGAGATAAAGAGCTTTCTATCGCATCCGAACTTTAAAAAGTCGCTTAATAAAAAGGTTCTTTCAATGTATTTGTGCTATGGCACAAATCATATGGAGGAAACATTTTTTGAAAACACTAAAAAATTGCTTCCCGGTCATTTTTTGACTTATAAAGAAGGTGAGCTTACCGTAAAACAGTACAGCAAGCTCGATTATGACAAGCAAGAAAACACTTATGAATACTATGAAAAGCTCGTAAAGGAAACGCTTGAATCATCGGTTGAATATCATAAAATCAGTGATGTTGAGGTAGGCTCCTATCTTTCGGGCGGCGTTGATTCCTCGTATGTTGTATCGGTTGCAAAGCCGAATAAAACCTTTACCGTGGGTTTTGAGGGCAAGGGTTTCAGCGAAATAGAATACGCAAAGGGACTGTCCGACCATTTCGGCGTTGAGCATTTTTCTAAAACGATTTCGGGCGATGAGTTTTTTGATATATTGCCGACGGTTCAGTACCATCTTGATGAGCCGAGCGCAAATGTAAGCGCGGTACCGCTTTACTTTTTAAGCCGATTGGCGCGCACTAAGGTTAAGGTTGTGCTTTCCGGCGAGGGTGCGGATGAAATGTTTGGCGGATATAATGAGTATAATGTGCAGGGCGCGGCAAAGCATTATCTGCGATTGCCGCTCGCTATTCGCAGAGGTATTGCCGCGGTGGCTCGACCGCTTCCTTATTTTAAGGGTAAGCACTTTATCGAAAAGTACGGCAAAGAGCTATCCCGCCGCTATTATAATAAAACAGAAATGTTTTTGCCGGACGAGGTTGGCGGAGTGCTTAAAGAGAAGTATAAACCCACAGTAAGTCCTTTTGACCTTTGCACACCGTTTTATAACGAGGTTAAGGGTAAGGATGATGTGCTTCGCAAGATGTATATTGACCTTAATTTCTGGCTCCCTTACGATATACTGCTTAAAGCCGATAAAATGTCTATGGCGAACAGTGTGGAGCTTCGTGTGCCCTTCCTTGATAAAGAGGTATTTGCTCTTTCGAGGAAAATACCCACTAAGTACTTAGTAAGAGATAATCAAACTAAGTATATTTTCCGCAAGGTTGCCGAAAAGTGCATACCTGAAGAGTGGGCAAAACGCCGTAAGCTCGGCTTCCCAGTGCCGTTTGGCAACTGGATAAAAGAGGATAAATATTATAATTCGGTAAAAAAACTGTTTAATGCCGATTTTGCCGCCGAGTTTTTTGATACGGAAAAAATCAATAAAATGCTTGATAATCATCATAACGGAACCGAGAAAAACGGCAAAAAAATATATGTTATTTTTTCTTTCCTTATTTGGTATAAACGCTTTTTTGTAGATGAGGTGTAAAAATGCTTAAAATAGAACATTTAACTAAAACTTTCGGGGATAGGCGCGCGGTTGACGATTTGTCCCTCGAAATCGGCAAGGGTGAAATTTACGGCTTTATCGGCCATAACGGCGCCGGCAAAACCACAACCTTAAAATCAGTTTGCGGTATTCAGAGCTTTGATGAGGGTGAAATATCGCTTGACGGCGTATCTGTGACCGACGAGCCGATAAGGTTTAAAGGTCAAATAGCTTATATACCCGATAATCCGGATTTGTATGAATTTATGTCGGGAATAAAATATTTGAATTTCATAGCGGATATATTCGGCGTGGGTGAAAGTGAGCGCAGAGAGCGCATCGAAAAGTATGCTTCGGTTTTTGAGCTTACCGATGACCTTGCACAACCTATTTCCGCCTATTCTCACGGTATGAAGCAAAAGCTCGCCATTATTTCGGCGTGGCTACATAATCCGCGGCTTATAATAATGGATGAGCCGTTTGTAGGTCTTGACCCGAAAGCCGCACACTCGCTTAAAGAAATGATGAGAGAAGTGTGTGATAGCGGCGGTGCGATATTCTTTTCAACCCATGTTTTGGAGGTTGCCGAAAAGCTATGCGATAAGATTGCAATTATTAAAAACGGCAAGCTCATAAAAGAGGGTACAATGGAAGAGGTCAAGGGTGACGAAAGCCTTGAAGATGTATTTCTTGAATTGGAGGCCGAAAAATGATAAAGGTTCTCCTTAAAAAACAGTTATCCGAGATTTTTAAGGCGTATTTTTTTGATATCAAGAAAAATAAGGCGCGCTCAAAGGCGTCAACAGTTTTGTTTATTCTGCTTTTTGCCTTTCTGATGATAGTCGTTATGGGCGGTATGTTCGGGGCGCTTTCATTCTCTCTGAGCCCGATAGTGTTTTTAGGTTACGGATGGCTTTATTTTGTGATTATGTCGCTGATTTCAATTTTGTTCGGCGTTTTCGGCAGTGTGTTCTCGACCTATTCGGGACTTTATCTTTCAAAGGATAACGATTTGCTTTTATCTCTGCCTATCCCGGTCCGCGCAATTATGGTATCGCGCCTGTTAGGCGTTTATCTTATGGGACTTATGTATTCCGCGGTAGCTATTATTCCGGCAGTGGTAGTGTATTTTATAATTGCGCCGGTAAATACTGCGGGCATTATAGGCGGATTGGCAGCACCGATTACAATATCTCTTTTTGTGTTGGCGCTATCCTGCATATTCGGCTATTTTGTTGCAAAAATCAGTTTAAAACTTAAAAATAAGAGCTTTGTTACGGTTATTATCTCGCTTCTCTTTTTTGCCGTTTACTATTTTGTATATTTTAAAGCAAGCTCGTTTATAGGTGAGTTTGTAAAAAATGTGATGGTTTACGGCGAAAGCATCAAGAATAAGGCGTATTTTGTTTACATCATAGGCAGAGCTTTTGAGGGAGATTTGATTTCTGCGCTGATAGTAAACGCGGCGGTACTCATTCTGCTGTTTTTAACGCTATACATAATTTCAAAGAGCTTTATTAAAATTGCTACCAGCACTGCGGCGGCAACAAGGGTTAAGTATAAGGCTAAACGCGAGAAATCACATTCGGTTTTGGGCGCCGTTATGCTGAAAGAATTCAGGCGCTTTACAAGCAGTGCGAATTATATGCTTAATTGCGGTCTCGGTGTAATATTTATGATAGCGGCAGGTGTTTTTGCGGTTATTAAGGGAGAGAGCATCAGAAACGCATTGTCAGTGCAGTTTAAAGGATACGAAGATTTAATCTATGTTGCCGCGGCGGCTCTTGTTTGTATGCTCATATCAATGAACGATACCGCGGCACCGTCAGTATCGCTTGAGGGAAAAATGCTTTGGCAGATACGCTCGCTTCCGGTTGATACTAAAACGATACTTAAATCAAAGTACCTGCTTCAAATGTATATAAATATTGTGCCTGCCTTGTTTACTGCCGACTGTGTTATTATTGCACTTCGCCCCGATATTTTAACCGGTGTGCTCACCGTGATTTTGTGTGTGGCTTATGTTGTATTCCATTCGCTTTACAGCCTGTTTTGCGGACTTCATAAGGTCAATCTTAATTGGACTAACGAGGTAGTCCCCATAAAGCAGGGGATGAATGTGATGTTCGCCATATTCGGCGGTTGGGCACTTGCTATCGCAATAGGACTTCCGTATTTATTCTTAGGCGCATTTTTAAGCGCAAAGATATATATGTCGGCAGTTATTATAATAATTTTGGCGCTTTCTGCCGCTATTCACCGCTTTATTAATACTAAAGGCGTTAAAATATTTGAAGCATTGTAAAAAACAGTATACACTGCATAATTTAAGTGCCCTTGACCTGAACGGTCAAGGGCACAGTGCATTTTTAAAACTTATTTTTTAAATCTTTTGTGATTTCCGTGAGGCTTGCGGGGCTCTTCGCTGTCCGCGTCATCCTCAACTACCGCGCCGTTTACTTCAACTAACGCGTCGCGGCGGGAAAGGTTAATTCTGCCCTGGTCGTCGATTTCGGTAACCTTTACAAGCACCTGATCGCCTACATTTACAACATCCTCAACCTTGGCAACCCTCTTTGTATCGAGTTTTGAAATGTGAACAAGTCCCTCTTTACCGGGGGCAATTTCAACAAATGCGCCGAATGTCATAAGGCGTGTAACCTTGCCGCTGTAAATAGCGCCGATTTCGGGGTCGTTAGCTATAAGCTCAATTATGTCAATCGCCTGCTTCGCCTTATCAACATCAAGACCGGAAACATAAACATGACCGTCCTCCTCAATGGTGATAGTGCATTCACACTGCTCTTGGATAGACTGGATAACCTTGCCCTGCTTGCCGATAACATCACCGATTTTATCGGTAGGAATAACGGTGGTGAGCATCTTAGGAGCATATTTTGAAAGCTCCGTGCGAGGCTCGGCAATACATTTAAGCATTACTTCATCAAGTATATAATCCCTTGCTTTGTGAGTTTTAGCAAAGGCTTCCTTAATGATTTCAGGTGTAAGACCGTGAACCTTTAAGTCCATCTGAATAGCGGTGATGCCCTTGTGAGTACCGGCAACCTTAAAGTCCATATCTCCGTAAAAGTCTTCAAGGCCCTGAATATCAACCATAGTCATAAAGTCGCCGTAAACGCCCTCATCCCCTGTGATAAGACCGCAGGAAATACCGGCAACCGGAGCCTTTATAGGCACACCTGCCGCCATAAGAGCAAGTGTTGAACCGCAGATAGAGCCTTGCGAGGTTGAACCGTTGGAGGACAAAACCTCGGATACTACGCGGATAGCGTAGGGAAATTCTTCAACGCTCGGGATTACAGGTAAAAGCGCACGCTCAGCCAAAGCTCCATGACCTATCTCTCTTCTGCCGGGGCCGCGGGATGGCTTTGTTTCACCTACCGAGTATGACGGGAAGTTGTAGTGATGAATATATCTCTTCTGGGTTTCCTCATCGAGTCCGTCGAGCTTCTGCGCTTCGCTTACAGGAGCCAAAGTTGCAACGGATAAAACTTGAGTTTGTCCACGGGTGAACATACCTGAGCCGTGAGCGCGAGCAAGCAAATCTATCTGAGCGTTAAGAGGTCTTATTTCATCAATCCCTCTGCCGTCAACACGCTTATGCTCGTCTTTAAGCCAAGAGCGAACAACATGCTTTTGAACAAGATACATAATTTCGTCAAGCTTAGCTTCGTTACCCTCAAAGCGCTCGTCAAACTTCTCGTGAACAGCGTTGTAAATCGGGAGAAGAGCGGCATCGCGAACATTTTTATCATCAGTATCAAGAGCGCGCTTTACATCCTCAATGCAGAACTCCTCAATTTCCGCCATAATCTCGGGGTCTGGGTTGCTTGATTCGAATGTAAACTTCTCTTTGCCTATCTCGGCAACAATTCCGTTAATAAACTTAACAACCTCTTTGTTTACCTCATGACCTGCCATAATGCACTCGAACATCTTATCATCGGATATTTCGTTTGCACCTGCTTCTATCATAGCAACAAGGTCGGCTGTTGATGATACTGTGAGGTTAAGGTCTGACTTTTCGCGCTGTTCAAGCGTGGGGTTGATAACTATTTCACCGTCAACAAGACCTACGCTTGTGCTTGAAATAGGACCGTCCCACGGGATATCGGATACCGCTATTGCCGCGGAAACGCCGATTGCGGCGGTGATTTCCGGTGAGCAGTCCGGGTCAACCGACATAACGGTTGCAACAACCGAGCAGTCATTTCTCATATCCTTAGGAAAGAGCGGACGAATAGGTCTGTCAATACAACGGGAAGCTAAAATTGCCTTTTCGGTAGCTCTGCCCTCACGGCGTTGGAAAGAGCCGGGGAAGCGGCCTACCGAGTACATTTTCTCCTCATAGTCAACAGAAAGCGGGAAAAAGTCAACTCCCTCGCGCGGTTTACTTGATGCGGTAACCGTGCAAAGAACATTGGTTTCCCCGTAAGTCGCCATAAAAGCGGCGTTTGCAAGCCCTGCCATTTTGCCCGTTTCGAGCTTGAAAGGTCTGCCTGCAATGGTGGTTTCATAAACCTTGTAGTTCTCAAACATAGTAAAAATCTCCTTTTCTTTGTCTTAAGAGATTTCCTGTTAGCAATAAATCCAATATCCGATTTATCGGGTACTCGATTTACCGCTAAACCCGAAAACCCCTTAATTAAAATTTCTTTTTAATATAAAGCCAGCCGGACATATGCTGTCCGGCAGGCCAAATATCTATTACTTACGCAGACCGAGCTTTTTAACGATAGCACGGTATCTTTCGATATCCTTCTTTTGAAGGTAAGCAAGAAGATTTCTTCTGTGACCTACCATTTTAAGAAGACCGCGGCGTGAGTGGTGATCCTTCTTATGCACATCAAGATGCGCGTTAAGCTCGTTAATGCGAGCTGTAAGAACGGCAATCTGCACCTCCGGAGAACCTGTATCGCCTTCGTGAATAGCGTTTTCAGCCATTATCTGCTGCTTTTTCTCGTTGGTCATTTTTTTACACTCCTTTTTAAAATAAAGTCCGCCGTAAACCGAGCGTAAGGTCATAAGTGCATCCGTACAACACGGCAGACGCCATACGCACAGTATCCGGTAGCCGAAGTATTATAGCACAAATATTTTAAAAAGTAAAGGATTTTATTATAATACTTGAAAAGTTGTACCGTATTGTGACATAATATTTAATAATGAGTTAACAAAATTTGCAAAAAATCGTAATAAAAGCATATTAAAATAAAGCCAAAAGGAGCGATAATTATGAACGACTTTTATAACGATAATCAAAACGGAGGAGAAAATCCGAACAACTATAACAACTATTATTCTTACGGTTCGTATTCTTATGCACCTCAACCGCAAAACAAAAAGAAGCACAGCACCGGTGTGGTTATATTATCTGCAATTTTAGCGGCAATAATAGGAGCCAGCGCAGGAATTACAAGCTTGCTTTCTTATACTAAGCTCACAGGCAAAACCGAAACGGATAGCGGAAATAATACAGTTAAAAACATCAGTATCAGTGTTGACGAGAATGCTGACAGTATAGCCCAAGCGGTATCCGAAAAGGCAGGAGATAGTGTTGTAGGCGTGCGTACTACAACCTCTGTTATAAGCTTTTTCGGCGGCAGTCAGTCGGCTACCGGTGAAGGCTCCGGCGTGGTTTACAGCTCTGACGGTTATATTATTACCAACTACCACGTTATTAAAGAGGCGGTTACATCAAGTACATCCTCAAAAATCGAGGTGTTTATAGGAAGCCTTGATTCAAAATCCTATGAGGCAAGCGTTGTAGGTTACAATATTTCTTCCGACCTTGCAGTGCTTAAAATCAATGCGAAGAATCTTCAAGCGGTCGAAATTGCAGATTCATCCACCCTTAAAGTAGGTCAGCCGGCAGTGACTATCGGCTCCCCGGGCGGACTTGAATTTATGGGGAGCGTGACCTACGGCATCATCAGCGGACTTGACCGTGTTGTTTCGGCAAGCTCATCTGTATCGCTTATTCAGACCGATGCGGCAATTAACCCCGGCAACTCAGGCGGTGCGCTTTTGGATACCACCGGCAAGCTCATAGGTATAAACAGCTCTAAAATAGTGGCAGAAGAATTTGAGGGTATGGGCTTTGCAATTCCTTCAAATAAGGTTGTTGAGGTTGTGAAAAAAATAATTTCAAAGGAAAATTCACCGGAACCTTATATCGGCATTTCGGTAAGTGAAAAGTATACTTCACAAGTTCTTTCTTATTACGGATATCCTGCCGGCGCGGTAGTGTTGAGCGTTTATGACGGAAGCCCGGCGGAAGCGGCCGGAATAAAGCGTGGAGATATTATAACCGAGTTTGACGGTAAACAGATAACCGAGTATAACCTCTTGAATGATTATCTTAACGATTGTGACCCGGGACAGACCGTGTCAATGAAGGTATATAGAAGCGGCAGAACCTATGATGTAAATATTACTATAGCCGCAAACAGTTCGAGCAAATAAAATAGCTTTTCATCTTTTGTTTCTCCAATATATAAGCAGGCGGGCAGGAAATTTCCTGCCCGCCTGTGCTTTCGTTTTTACTTTAAAAATCCGTTTATTATTTCTTCCTCGGCTTGCTGCTCAGTAAGACCTAAGGTCATCAGCTTTATAAGCTGGTCGCCGGCGATTTTGCCGATTGCCGCTTCGTGGATAAGTGCGGCGTCAATGTGATTAGCACCGAGCGTAGGACTTGCCGATACATTGGCACTGTCCATAATTATAGCATCACATTCTGTGTGTCCGCTGCAAGCGTTATTGCCGTTAATATTGGATAAAAAGTTTTGATGCGATTTATCCTTTGCTACCGAACGGGAAACAACATTGGCTTTTGAGTTTACTCCGTTTAAGTCAACCGAAAAATCGGTATCGGCGGTTTGCGTGCCGTGCGTCATTATCTTTTCGCCAATGATGAGCGTGCCGCCGTCAGCCACAGTGGCTCTCGTTTTTCTATATGTGCTGTCAATCCCTTTTATCTGGGATGTTTCCATTTCCATATAGCCGTTTTCTGCAATGTTTACGACGGTTGTGGGGTTCATAACCCTGCCGCCGGTGCCGTCACCCTCGCCATAGTGCCGCTCAACATACTTGACACGAGCGTTTTTACCTACATAGAATGTGTGTATACCGTCATGCCTTGATTCATCACTTCCGCAGTTGTGTATGCCGCAGCCCGCCATAATGGTAACATCTGAGTTATCGCCTATATAAAAATCGTTATATACCAAATCGCTTAGTCCTGTTTGGTCGATTATAACGGGTATATGCACGGTTTCACCCTTGGTGTTAGGCTTTATGATTATATCAATGCCGGGCTTATCATTCTTTGTGCGAATATCAATATTTTCGGTAGTGGCTCTCGATTCAAGAGCCCCGTTTGCGCGTATATTGTAAGCACCGCTTGGGGTGCCCTCCATATCGGCGATTATTTTAAGCAGTTCTTTTTCGGTATCATTCATAATTACGCCTCCTTCATATTATCTTTCAGCACTTTGCAGGCATCGTAACTTGAATCAAGAAGTTTAGGCAGAACCGCTGATTTTTTATCATAAGCTGTAAGCTCTCCGGCGGCGATAACAGCTACCTTATCGGCAATATTCAGTATTCTCTCCTGGTGAGAAATAATGATTATCGTACCACCTAAGTTATCTCGCATTTTTTCAAAAACATTTATAAGATTTGAAAAGCTCCATAAGTCTATGCCGGCCTCCGGCTCGTCAAAAATAGATACAGCCGTTCCGCGTGCTAAAACAGTGGCAATTTCAATTCTTTTAAGCTCACCGCCAGAAAGGGAGGCGTTAACTTCACGGTTTATATAATCCCTCGCACAAAGCCCTACCTGTGATAAGTAATCGCACGCTTCGGATATGGTGATATCCCTGCCCGCCGCAAGGCGTATAAGATCGTTTACAGTAATGCCCTTAAAGCGTACCGGTTGCTGAAAAGCAAAGCTGATACCTTTTTTTGCACGCTCTGTAACAGAAAGATCGGTTATATCTTCACCATCAAGATAAATACTTCCTGAGGTGGGCTTTTCTATGCCTGCGATAATTCTTGCAAGGGTAGATTTTCCGCCGCCGTTAGGTCCGGTTATTGCAATAAAACCATTTTCAAATTTTATCGAAACATCTTTCAGTATCTCTTTTTTGCCATTTTCCGCATCAGCACTGAAAGAAATATTTTTAAGTTCCAGCATATATTTACTTCCTTTTGATTATTAAAGTAATTATATCTCTTTTTTTGGCAAAAATCAACCTATATTATTGCAAATAAATAATGTTTGTGCTATACTCTTTTCATATTATTTCCACGGTGGTTTTATGAAAAAAAGTAATTTAAAAGGCAGTCTTATATTATCTCTCGGTGCGCTTATATGGGGATTTGCATTTGTGGCTCAAACTGCTGCATCGCAGTTTGTTACACCTATGACACTTAATTTTCTCCGATTTGCCATAAGCGCGGCGGCACTTGCTTTAGTACTTAAAATATCAGGGGCTAAAACACATGAGCCAATATTTCCGCGTGATAAGAAAAAACTCAAAACATCACTTGTCGCCGGGGCTGTTTGTGGCGCTATGCTTGCCCTTTCGGCAAATTTGCAACAAGCAGGGATTGCATCCTTTCCGCCGGATGTTTCGGTAGAGGCACGCGCCGGTTTTTTAACCGCCCTTTATGTGATTTTAGTGCCTATAATATCGACCGTTTTCGGCAAAAAGATACACCCTGTGGTATGGCTTTCGGTATTATTGGCAATAACAGGCGTTTATATGCTTTGCGCCCGCGGAGGATTTTCCGGCATTTATTTGGGTGATGTGTTGTTACTCTCCTGTGCGGTGGGATTTAGTATACAAATACTTTATGTTGAAAAATACTGCGATATTGTAGGAGGACTGAGATTGTCGTTTCTCGAGTTCCTTTTTTGCTCGGCCTTTTCACTTATAACCTCGATTATATTCGAGTTTGGAAAAACAAATATCGCCGATATTAAATCGGCGATATGGAGTATTTTATTTTTAGGCATTATGTCCGGCGGAGTGGGATATACACTTCAGATAATCGGTCAGAAGTATGCCGAGGCATCTGTCGCTTCAATTGCTATGAGCCTTGAGAGCGTTTTTGCGGCGCTCGGCGGATGGCTTATTTTATCTCACGCGCTTTCTTTGTATGAAATAATCGGTTGTGTTCTTGTGTTCGCGGCAATAATAGCGGCGCAAATACCTGAATTTAAAAAATCAGGCAAGTAACTGAGCCAGATAAATTATAGGCGGCATAGTAATTATGCAAAGCAGGTGACTTGTGCTTATGAGCGTTGCGGCGAGTGAAGTATCATTGCTGAATTTTGCTGAGAACATAGCGGTCATAGTTGCGATCGGTGAGGCAAAGGCAATTGTGAGGGATACCATCATAGCACCCCTTATACCGCATAAATACATTATTAAAAGAGCTATAAGCGGAAATGCAACAAGCTTTAAAAAATAGGGAGCTAATGTGCATTTATCACGCAAACCACCCAGGATATCACTTTTTGCCAAGTGGTATCCTATTATTATCATCGGAACAGGTGTGTTAAGTGATGATAACATACTTATCGGGCTTTTGATGATTTCCGGCACTGGTATAGACAGTAAAAATATAATAATACCTACAAAAATAGCTATAATACTGGGACTCAGCGCCAAAGCTTTAGGCTTTATATATTTTTTATCACCGCTCATAAGATAAATGCCAAAGCTCCAAACGAAAACATTGAATATTGCAACAACCGAGGAGCCGTAAAAAACTCCTTCATCTCCAAGGAGAGCTTGCTGA
This sequence comes from Oscillospiraceae bacterium, assembly GCA_902766755.1. GTDB lineage: Bacteria > Bacillota > Clostridia > Oscillospirales > Acutalibacteraceae > UBA737. Next base: position 36,220 of record CACXEV010000042.1, read on the forward strand.
AGTGGCAGAGCCATAAATCCGCAGTTTCCGAAAATTGCCGCAAACCTTAAAACGCGTTCGCGTTTAACATTCTTGTTTTTTAAAAGTAAAAGACTGAATATAATAAAAACGATGTGCGCTATAACGGCGCAAAGGATACTTGTAGCCAGATTCTTAGCCGCAGATATTTCAAATGGTCGTATAAACGATTTAACGATAACTGCCGGTGTTACGGCATATAAAACGAGGTCGGTCATAACGTTTGCGCCGGCCTCATTTATCATATTCAGTTTTGTAAGTATAAATCCGAGCAGTATTAAAATCAGCAAAACGCCGACTTGCAAACAGACATTTAAAAACATATTATCTTACCTGAGAAACAAAACGTAAAAATGCCGATTTGCCCTCGTCAGTCTTTTTGAAAACTCCGGCATCCGATAATACCTTTGAAAATACAATGCCTATTTCTTTTTTAATTATATCATCGGTATTTTCTGCGGTAAAAGTATACTTCTGCTTTAATTCGTCTACCCAATCCGCATGCTTTTTAAGCGCCACATCGTTTCTAATATCATCACCCGAAATAATAGCTTTTTCAAGAAGCGATATTTCATCCTTGAGCCTTGCGGGGAGAACCGCCAATCCCATAACCTCTATAAGACCGATATTTTCTTTCTTTATGTGGTGAAGCTCTGCATGAGGATGAAAAACGCCCAGCGGATGCTCCGGTGTTGTGATATTGTTTCTCAGCACCAAATCAAGCTCAAAGCTATCTCCGCGTTTTCTCGCGATAGGAGTTATTGTGTTGTGAGGCTCACCGTCAGTCTCAGCAAAGATAAATGCGCTCTTGTCGGTATATTTACGCCAGGATAAAAGTATTTTATCGGCAAGCTCTATTATTCTGTCTGTGTCTTTACCCGAGAGCCTTATTACAGACATAGGCCAGTTTACAATACCGGCTTTTATATCATCAAAGCCTTCAAACGATATTTCTTTTATTATACCGGCTCTCTCCATCGGGAAGGTATAGTGACCGCCCTGAAAATGGTCATGGGAAAGTATAGATCCGCCTACAATAGGTAAATCTGCGTTAGATCCTACAAAGTAGTGAGGGAATAACTTTACAAAGTCAAACAGCTTACCGAATGTGTCACGGTTTATCGCCATGGGGGTATGCTTGCCGTTAAAAACTATGCAATGCTCATTATAATACACATACGGCGAATACTGGAAAAACCAGTCGCTGCCGTTTATAGTTACCGGTATTATGCGGTGGTTCTGCCGTGCCGGGAAGTTGATTCTTCCGGCATAGCCTTCGCATTCACGGCACAAAAGACATTTAGGATACCCCGATTGCGGAGCCGCTTTTGCCGCGGCGATTGCTTTCGGATCCTTTTCAGGCTTTGAAAGGTTAATGGTTATATCAAGGTCGCCATATTCTGTTTGAGCTTTCCATTTAAGGTCTTTCTTTATACGGTCGCGTCGAATGTAATTACTGTCACAACTCAAATTATAGAAATAATCTGTCGCCTTAAGGGGAGATTTACCATATAACTCATAAAACTCTTTTGTTACCTCGGAAGGACGTGGAAGCATAAGCCCCATAAGCTTTGTGTCAAACAGATCCCGTGCGGTTATACCATCCTCGATTATTCCTGCACTGACTGCGTAATCAAGTATACTCTCAAGCGTTTCTTTGAGGTTAACATCAGTATAATCTTCTTCACATTCTATACTGTCTAAATGTAACGCATCTATTAAAAGGTTAGTTATGTATACTTCATCACGCGCAGAGAAAAAGCCTTTTTCTTTACCGTAACAAACAAGTTTTCTTATACTTTTATCAATCATTTATATCACCGTGTTTAATTTGACTGAGTAGATTGTGTGGCTTCTGATGCCGCCATAACAGGATTGCAGGTTGAAGTATTTGCAATGCAAACCCAGGATTTTCCTGCGCTTACTTTAATTGGTTTACCGCTTTCATCGGTAATTTTAATAGGTGCATTTGCATCGCCCTTTTGCCACTTGATTTTTGTGTAAGTGCCGTTAGTAGCATAATAACCCTCGCCGCCCGAAAGATCTACGCGGCGATGCTTACCGTCCGGATAATCGCTTATGGAGGTTAGAAGGGTAAATATATTTTTAACCTTAATGTTTTCGCCGGTAACATAATCTTTCATAGCGCTGCCTTTTGAATAACGAGTGTAAAGACCAGTTGCGCTGTCATAATTAAATACGGTTTTGAGTATCGGGAAAGGAATTTCAACCCTGTCTGCCGCACCGCCTGCAAGAGTTACGGTTTCATTCTCGGCGGCGAAATCCTGCCACATAACATTCTTGCCGGTGGATTTGAATTTTGAAGCGAGTGTCGGCCACAACTCGTTGCCGAAAATATACAGTGTGTGTTCGCTTGAAAGACCGTTTTTAATGCGTTTTGCACCGGTTGAGCCGGTATCAACACTCATATCGTCAATATCCTTAAGATGAGGAGCACAATATGTAGGATCCTGACCGCAATGCACATAAATTGCATTGTGACCGAGTGCTAAATCAACATAAGGATATCTTGCCGAGCGAACCGAACCTATTTGCTTTGCAGACTTAAAATCCTTGAAAACCGCCATAAGTCGCGTAACGCCGCCTTCAACCTCGGTTTCATAAATTATATCAGCATAGTTAAGCCCGGTTTGTACTGCCTGCGCCTGGGTAATATTATTGACCATAACAGCAACAGGACGCGCATCTGCATTTTCATTGCTTAAGTCATTTAAACCGGTGAGAGGATTTGTAAGACTGCTCTTTGTTTCGCTTGTATCACTGCTGTTTTGAATATTAATATCTGAGTTTGCATCTACATTGTCCGGATGTGTTGAAACACCGCACCCGGCCAGTGCTAATACCAATGCTAAGCACAGTGTAATTGATAAAATTTTCTTAATCATAGAATTACCTCCAAAGTATCTTAAAAGTATTATAGTACTAAACCGGCCTGACTTCAAGAGTAAAATCTGCAAAACCGAAAAAAAGATAAGCTTAAAGCAGTTGCCTTTTTATGTTGCAAATCGGACATTTGCACTGTATAATAAATGCAGATGAATATATTATGGGGTAGAATATGGATTTTTTAAGAAAGCTTATTTCGATTATGCTTATAATGTGCTTTGTTTTCTTGCTTTGCGCCTGTGAAGGAAGCGGCGATGCGCGCATTTATTTTTCAGTAGAAAATATGCCGGAAACTCTTGATCCTCAGGTGGCATCCAGTGATTCTGAGTTGCTTATCTGTCGCAATATTTACGAGGGATTGTTCAGGAAAAAAGGGAAAGATGAAATTATACCGGCGGCGGTAGAGGATTACGATTATTCAGGGTTAGTATACACGTTTAAGTTGAGGGATAATTTAAAATGGGCTGACGGTCAGCCTCTTACTGCCGATGATTTTGTGTTTGGTATTAAAAGGGCGCTTCTTCCTGAAACACGCGCCCCATTTGCACGGCTTTTGTATGCAATAGCAGGTGCCGCGGAATTAAATTCGGGCGCATCGGTTGTGACACCTGCAACCTCATCATCGCTCGGTATATCGGCGCCGGACGATAAAACAATAATAATAACACTTTCTTACGATGATAAGAATTTTCTAAATGTTTTATCAATGCCGATAGCTATGCCTTGCAGGGAAGATTTTTTTGCAGACAGTACAGGTAAATACGGGCTCGAAAAAGATTGTGTGCTTTCCTGCGGTTCATATTATCTTGCCCGATGGAATAAAGAGAACGCAGGTATTAGGCTATATAAAAACGATGATTATACCGGTCAGTTCCGGCCAAAAAACGGCGGAGTTTTCATATCGTGCGATAAAGAAAAAACAGTATCCGAAAAGCTTTTAAGCGAAGAATCGGATATTGCACTTATTTCGTCAGTATATTTGCCTGAAATTTCAGATAAAGAAAATATCAAAACCGTTTCGGTGCAGAATATTTGCTGGGTTCTGTCTTTAGGCGGCGATTTTAATGAGAATATTAGACGCGCTCTTTGCGGATGCATCTCCCGTGATAGTTACGGTAAAATTCTGCCACTCGGATTTTCTGCAGCAAACTCCATATTCCCGGAATGTTTAGGCGATATAAATGCATTTTACGATCTTAATTATGATCCTGACGGCGCAAGAGCAATAATTGCGGAGGAAATATCGGGTTTCAAAAACAAAAAATTTCCTCAAACAACGCTGATTTTTACTGAATGCGAGATGTTACGACCTGTAATCACCGAAATAGTGGGCGATTGGCAAAAAAATTTAAGTACATTCATAAACATAAAGCCTACCGATAAGCCTCTGGAAAGCGAACTTAAAGAGCATACAATGCCTCTTGCCTTATTCCCTGTAAAAGCGGATTCAACGGTAGATGAATACCTTTATAAATTCGGAGACAGCTATTTTAACGGATACAGACTTGTGCCGATAGCGTATGAAAACACTACTGTCGCTTATCTCGGTAATCTTTCCGGTGTTAATATGAACGCTACGGGCGGATACATAGATTTTTCGGGTATTATAAAGAATTAAACAAAATTGCGGGCGGTGATACAATGGGTAAAAATCTTAAGATTTTTAAGGATTTTTCGGCGGTATTACTGCTCGTTATTTTTGCTTTTGCGTTACATAGTGCGGCACGGAGAATAGATATTGCCCCGATAAGTCTTTTTTTAAATTTTATCCGCACTAGTATTTATGTGGGGCTGTTTTCTTTTTGGGGTGTTACCGCATACCGTCGTGTTGTGCAAAGGAGTGTCAGAACATATCTTGTTTTAGTTTCGGTTTTAATGGTTCTGTGGATTATAATAAGGGAATTCAAATTCCGTTTTATTATAAATGCAAATGCCGAAAGGTATCTTTGGTATTCGTATTATCTGCCGCTGTTATTAACACCGCTGTTGGCGCTGTTTGTTTCGGTGCTTTTAGGTAAAAGTGAAGAATACCGTCTGCCGGGCAGATTTATGCTGATGTATATTCCTACACTTGCTCTTATAGCGCTTTTTATAACAAATGATATTCATCAGCTCGCTTTTTCTTTCCCTGTCGATGCCGAAGTCTGGAGCGAACATGGCAGTTACAGTTATGGCATAGTGTTTTATATAGCTGCTCTTTGGGGTGTTTTTTGCTCTCTCGCCGCTATGATTATTATGATATTTAAATCGCGCCCCGGTAAACTGCGCGGTTTGTTCTGGCTTCCGCTCATACCGGTGGCTTTGGTTGTGGCATATGTGTTTCTATATATTACCAAGTCGTCTTTAATTTCGGAGCAAGGGGATATTGCGGTCTTTTTCGGGATAACGTTTATAAGCTTTTTCGAGATTTGCATAAGGCTCGGACTTATACCCTCGAACACAAGATATTTTGACCTGTTTAAAGCTTCAGAAAATCTTTCCCTGCAAATTACCGATAGTAATTATAAGATAGAGTATTCTTCATCTGCGGCAGAGCGCTTTACGGTTTCAGACCTTAAAAATGCAGAAGAAGAGCCGCTTATAAAAGACGACAAAATACGAATTCATAATATGCCTGTCGGCGGCGGTCACGCGATATGGGCGGAGGATGTTTCGGAGCTTTTAAAGCAAACCGAAAATCTTAAAAATGCCCGCGCGGAGCTTGCTGACAGGAATGAGATTATAAAGCTCGAATATGAAGATATAATACAGCAAAAAACCGTTGAAGAAAAAAACAGGCTTTATGATCTTTTGCAGCAGGTAACTCAAACGCAAATCGACTTGGTTCACAGTATGGCGAATGAATACACCGATTTGTCAGATGAAGCGCAAAAGCAAAGAATTATTGCAAAAATTGTTGTTATAGGTAGCTATATAAAGAGAAAAAAAGATTTTTTGCTCTCTGCTGAGGAGAGCTCGGAGCTTGATGCTCACAGACTGGAAGCTGCATTCGAGGAGTCGTTTCGTGCGCTTAAACTTCTGAATATATCCGGGGGATATACCGTGCATATTAACGATGCGTTACTTCCTACAGATAAAATTACGCTTATGTATGATTTCTTTGAGGATGTGCTTGAAACTGTTATTGATAAAGCGGCATACTTTAATGTTGCGGTTGTTTCTACAAATCTGTCAATCAGGGTTTCGGTTATGTTTGATTGTATAACCGATTTTAAGCCAATGCTTAAAAAATATCCCGGTATGAATACTATTACAGAGGATGACGGAATGCAAATCCTACTTTCAATTGGCAGGGGGGATATTGTATGACCGACTATACTCTTTTAGGCGATTTATCCTTGCTTTTGCCGGGCTTTTTGTTTGTTGCGGCGATAGGGGAGTTGGCTTTAGGACTTAATTTATACACCTGCACCGAAAACATTAAGAAAAGCGTGCTGCCTGTATTTGTGTTTTTTGTACTGATTTTATTTATATCATTAGTCATAGGCGGAAAAACAGATAGTGTTCCGAAAATACCGTGGGCGGTTTTTGTTATTCTATTTGTTTTGTGCTCGATTCATATTGTTATTTCTTTTTTAAAAGGATACAGAATAAACAAAAAAACTATTTCATCTGATTCTGTAAGGCAGGCTATGAACGGCTTTAATTTTGGTATTTGCTTTACCGACGACAACGGCAGACCGGTTCTTATAAACAGGAGAATGAACAGATTGCTGTTTTCTTTATCAGGTAAATATCCTCAAAGCTTTAATGAAATTATAGGTGTGATAGAGGAAAAAGCCGAAAAAATAGAAGATGATGCTGGAGAAACCAATTCGCTTTATATATTTCCTGACAAGACAGTATGGATGATATCCGTAACAGATATTTCCGAAAAGGAACTTAAGGGATTTAAGCAGATTACCGCGCAGGATATGACCGATTTATATACTGTGAATCAAAACTTGCGGCAGGAGAATAGCGAAATCCGCGCCGCCATAGCCAAAATGGGTGATTTGATAACTCGTATGTCAGAGCTTGCAAGGCAGCAGGAGACACTTGATCTTAAAATCCGTATACATGATGAAATAGGTGCAAGCCTTATAACACTTTCTCGCCTTGCAAACGGCGAGATAAGTGCGGATGCAAAAGAGCAGATATCAGCTCTTAAAGAAGCCCTTTCATATTTTGGCGGCAGTAATGTTTCTGCACCTGTTTTTGATGAGCGAATAGGTGATTTTGCATCAAGGCTCGGGGTCGAACTCTTCTTTGAAGGTGAATTTCCTGAAAATGAAAGAGTTGCAAACCTTATAAATGCCTCGATAAAGGAGTGCGTCACCAACTGCGTCCGCCACGCAAACGGGAATGAAGTTAAAACTACTTTATCCCGAAAAGAAGATATCTACACCGTGTTAATAACAAATAACGGCGAAGTGCCGAAGTCCGCAATTCGTGAGGGGACAGGACTTTCTTCCCTTCGTAAAAAGATCGAAGCTACAGGTGGCGAAATGACCGTGAATACCGATAAGAGATTTGAACTGAAATTAGTATTTGATGAAAGGAAAGTAGAAAATGATTGAAACTGTTATTGCCGAGGATAGTTTTATAGCACAGAGCTTTTTGACAAATTTGATAGGCTCGGATAGCGAGTTTCATATTGCAGGCGTATATACTGATGCCTTTGAGGCGGAAAAAATTTGTCTTTCCGGCGGTATAGATTTAGCGATTCTGGATGTTATGACGGCGAAAAACCATTCCGGTCTTGCCGCGGGTAAGCGCATACGCGAAAGCGGAAATAAAACCAAGGTTTTAATAGTCACTTCACTTGTGGATTCCGAGGTTCTATCCGAAGCAAAAAAAGGCGCCGCGGATAGCCTTTGGTATAAAGACCATGGCGGTGCTGACCTGATGAATATTATCCGCCGTACGCTGGCAGGCGAGCATATTTTTCCGGACAGCGCGCCGAGCGTTGCGCTCGGGGAAATGTTTTCGGGTGATATAACGCCGAGGCAGATGCAGCTACTTCGTTATTTTGTTATGGGATATACTTATGATGAAATTGCCGAAAAGCTCGGTATTACCGAACGGGGAGTGCGTTGGCATATGAATGAGCTTTTAGAAAGGGGAGGCTTTAAAAACCGCCACGAAATGCTTTCGGCAATTCTCAGAAACAATTTGATAGTGACAACTCTTTTGGATTCTTAACACGGTAAGGTTTACAGCGGATACGCACGGGTATCCGCTGTTTTGTATTTTACTGTCGGAAACGACAGTGACAAAAAAAGCGCCGCATAGTATAATTATCGTGTATTATTTTAATCAAATATATTACGGGGAGGATAAAAATGTTAAAAAGAGTTTTAAGCGTACTTATGTGTGTGATACTTCTTTTCTCAATTTTCTCGATCACAACATTTGCCGATTATGAAGACGGTGCCGAGTGTTGGTATTGCGGACACTGGCATTACGATGACTGGATGTGCGGAATGTGCGGCGCTTGCAGTGACGATTGCTCCGGTGCGTCGTGCCATTATGATACGCATTGCAGATGGTGCGGCGCGTGTCTTATGGAGGTGGATTTTTGTCAGGATTGCCATCTGTGTGAAGATTGCATTGAAGGTAACGGATTGCATTGTTCGGAATGCGGAGAGTGTTACGGCAATAATCAGGATGATCTGTGCGCTAACTGCTGGAAATGTCCGGAGTGCGCCTTTGTCTGCCCCGATTGCGGATGGTGCGAGGATTGTATTGAAAGTGAAAATATGCACTGTGCCGAGTGCGGAAACTGCTATACATTTTGCGAGCCGTGCGAAAGCGGCGGAGATCACTGTATAGAGTGTTGTGAAATATGCCCGCAGTGTGACGATTGCCTTTTTGAAGACGGCATAGAGCTTTGCGATATTTGCGGTCTTTGTGAATATTGTTGTCACGATAACGCGGTAAATGAGAACTGCGATTGCGGAGAATACTGTATTGAAAGCAGTGAATGGCCCGAGCATATCTGTGAGGAGTGCTCTACTCCGTTTTGCCAGGTTGACCAGTGCGAAATATGCGGACTTTGCCTTGAGTGCTGTGCTTCCGCATCGGATTGCAGTGAAGGAATGTGCGTTGAGGATCCCGATTATGAAGACCACTTCTGCGCTGATTGCGGTCAGTGCTTCCACGATGTAGATCCCTGCGATTCATGCGTAAACAGCGGCAATTTAAGATGTGAGGATTGTTGCCGCGAGCTTGTAGAGGCTGAGGGTTGTTACTGCGGAAATTGGTGCATAAATGATGATGATTTCGAGGCGCATTTAAAGTCAGTGCATTCAGGCTCTGTCGGCGGTTCACATGACATAAGACCTTATTCCGCTTGGAGCACCGATGCCAATAACCATTGGCACGAATGCCGTGTTTGCGATTTGCCGAGCCATATAACCGGCAAAGGCGCGCACACATTTAATGTGTATGGCGTTTGCACGGTTTGTAAATATGATAGCAAGAGCGTTGTGATTATCGTAAAACAACCGAAAAATAAATCTTGCCCGGTTACAGATGTTCATAACAGTGATTATGAGGACGATTTAAGCCCGGCGCAAAATCATGTGGTATTCACCACTGCGGCTAAGGGTACCGGAACGCTTAAATATCAGTGGTATGAAAGAATAAATAGCGGCGCATGGAAAAAACTCTCTGATAGCACCGATAGCTGGTACGGTTATCCCGATTATGTTTTAGTGGGCGGCGCCAAAACTCCTACACTCACTATAAGTGTTCCGAGTGATGCATGTACGGCAGATTATACTTATAAATGTGTTATTACCGACAGTAGGGGCAATACCGCGGAAACCGATGTTGTATCCCTTCGGGCAAGGCACGCTTACAGCAAGGCTGACGCTATTTCCGTAGAAAACCACGGCACACTTACAATAAACGGTAAGTCTGTCAATTATCAGACTTCCCCGGGGCATAAGTATTACTGTGTAGGTGAGGATTGCGAGCATCAAAAGAGCAAAAAGGTTTCCGTTCACATTTACGGCGCCGTAAGCTATGTTACCGATTCTAAAACCGGTGCGGTGTGGTCAAAGCGTACCTGCAGAGAGTGCGGCTTTGATAAATATATAAGGCAGCACGACCATTATTATTATGATGATAAGGGCGACTGCGAAGTGGATTATTCCTATAAAAACGCATCCTTCCACCGTATGAATTGCCGGTTCCCCGATTGTGCCGCTACCACGCTTGAGGCGCACACATGGTCCGCATGGCAGAATATGGGTTCGCCTTATCAGAGCGGAAGCGGTAAGGGTGCGGCTTATAAAGAGTGTATGGTATGCGGATACCGTTATGAAAAGCAGTTTTATACCTATGATGCCGGTGCACAACAAAAATCCTCAAAGGCTGATTGGACAAAGGATACAGACCTCGTATCCGTGCAGTACGGTACGGCAAGCCTTGATATATTGCCTAAACAAAGTAACAGCATACCGATTATTCTTGTTTTTAATCCCTCCGGCTATGATAAGACCAATTATATCAAAAAACAGTTCCCGCTTTGCACCGGTTGGAAGGTATATTATCGCTATTATGATAATCCTTCGCTCGGCGATAAGGATATAACGGATTATGTCACAATGAGCAAAGCCTCCGGTATAAACAGGTGGAACTGCAAAGTTCCATCCTTAAATCAGCGGCACGGCGGTGGAGAATTGATTTTTGAGCCGATAATAAGCAATGCGGAATGTAAGCATACGGGTTCTAAGACAGTTACGGGTCAAAAAGCACCTGTTTGTGTGAAAGAAGGTTACACCGGCGATACCGTATGCTGTGATTGCGGTGGCGTTATTAAATACGGTGAGCCGATACCCGGCGGTGATAAGCACACAGGAACTCTCACTTATATCGAGAATACTAAGGTCGAGGGTAGTTGCTCAACCAAAGGCTTTGAGGGCGAGTTCGAGTGCTCTGAGTGCGGTATGCATGTTCCGGGTAAGAGAACGCCTAAAAAGCACGGCTCTTTAAAAGAGGGAACGGCAGAGCTTAAAAATGTTAAAGTGGCAACCAGCGACCGCGAGGGTTATAGCGGTGATTTGTACTGCAAAATTTGCGGCGAGCTTATAAGAGAGGGCGATGTAATAGATCCTTCCTACATAGAAATAAGTGATGTTAAGCTCACAGGCGTTACGGCTCCTAAAGAGGGTAAAACTCCGGCATACGCAGGCGGCGTCAGGTTTGAAGGGACGAGTGCAGACGGGCTTTCGTTTGATTCTTTCTCCTGGTATGATGAAACCGAGAATATTACTCTCAAGTCAACCGATAAGTTTGTAGCCGGTCACGAATACAGTGTAATTATAGGCGTTAAAGCAAAGCTCGGATATGAGTTTGCGGTTAATTCAAGCTGGAAGCCTATGGTAACGGCTACGGTAAACAGCTATAAAGCAACAGTATTAAAGGCGTATGAGAAAGATCCTCGTGAAGTTATAGATGTAAAATACAATTTCGGCGAGTGCAGTGAGTCTGTAATTAAGCAGATTTATATAAACGGTGTTACGGCACCTGTTCCCGGCGAGTATCCGGATTATAGTTTCTCTTTCGGCAACGGCGGTTACGGACTCACATACCCGGATGGAGTTACTTTCGCCTCCACACCTTTTAAGTGGATTGATAGAACTGATGGCGGAACTACGGTTTATCCTACCGATAAATTTATAGCCGGACATGATTACGCGGTAGAGTTCCAGTTAACTCCGGATTCGGGTTATTCCTTTAATATAAGTAATTCTAACCTGTCCGTGCTTCATATAAACGGCAACTCCGTGCCGAATGACGGTAACCATCATATAATCGGCGGCAACGGCACCGGGTCCATGACCTTCTTCTATACCTTCTACTGGGCGCCGATAACGGTTGATGACATAAAGATTTTAGGTATCACGGCTCCGGCTTCCGGCAGAAAACCCGATTATACAGCTACGCTCGGAAATCCCGCGCTTTACGGTTTCGACCCGAATTACGGCGTTAATAAATGCGGTTTTTACTGGCTTGATGCCGATACAAGCGAAATTATCGGCGAAAACGATACATTCGTTGAGGGTAAGCAATATCAGCTTGATATAAAGCTTGCTCAAAAGATGCAGGAACAATTGGTTGTAAGCAATTTCGGCAATAAAGTAAATGTAAGCCTTAACGGCAGGGATATAACTAATGACCCTGACGCTTTCCTCGGTCGCGCAAACAGCGGTAAAAATTATATTATTCAATACACTTATACCGCTGAAAAATTTGTGTGCGAACATAAGAATACCGAAATTGTAGGTATGAAACCCGCAACCTGTACTGCTCTCGGATATACAGGCGATGTAGTGTGTACAACCTGCGGCGATGTTGTGGAGGCAGGTAAGAGCATAGCTTTGATAGCACACAGCTACGAATGGATAATCACAAAAGTGGCTACCGAAAACACAAACGGACTTAAAGAAGAAATCTGCAGTATGTGCGGCGCCAAGTCCGGCAGAAGCGAAGTTATTATTTACAAACCCGGCGATATAAACAACGACGGCAAGGTTAACAATAAGGATTTAAGCAGACTTTTCAGATATTTATCGGGTTGGAATGTAGCGGTCAATACGGATAGACTTGATGTAAACGGCGACGGAAAAGTTAATAATAAGGATATAACAAGGTTATTTAAGTATCTTTCCGGTTGGAAGGTAACACTGTACTAAAAAGATATGCGGATGGGTAAAGCCCATCCGCATATCTTTTGTATTTAATCTGAGAAATTTATTCTGTTTTCAGGTTTTCATAATAATCTTTCATTTGCTTTGCATCCTCAGCCTGGGTGCCGTCAGATTCGCAGATAAATCTTGTGTTATCACAATATTTATACGCAAGCTCCATAACAGGTTTAAAATCGGGGCCGTAAACAGTATCGGCAAATGTAAGGTGCCGTTTTTCGCCGCCCGCAGTGTATTCTATCTTTGAAAAATGAGAATGAAAGGCTTTTAGTCTCTCAATGCCTAATCTGTTGCCTATGGCGCTGAAAACGGTTTCGTAATCGGCAAATGTCTTAAATAACCCTAAATCCCGGGCATTCAGGTGCCCAAAATCTATGCAGGGGATCAGTCGCTCGTCAAGCTCACAAAGAGACAGTACTTCGTCAAGCGTTCCAAGCTGGTTAACTTTTCCCATAGTTTCGGGGCAAATATGTATATGTGAAAGATTTTCGCTATCAAGCGCATCAATAGATAGGCGCATAGTGTCCTTTGCAAGCTCCAAAGCCTTTTCACGGCTTATTTTGCCGCAAGAGCCTGTGTGCACTATTATACGGTCGGCTCCCATAGCGTTGGCTGCGCGTGCGCTCGAAAGTATATAGTTTATTGAATTAAGTCTCTTTTCTTCGTCAACCGAAGACATAGATATATAATATGGCGCATGCAGTGACAGAGTTATACCGGCACTTCTCGCTTTTTCGCCGAACTGCCGAGCTTTCTCTTCTCCTATGTTAACGCCCCTGCCGCACTGATACTCAAATGCATTTAATCCTACTTTTGTAAGATATTCGGGTACATCAAGCGCATGTTTATATCCCATTTCAAAAAAGCTTTTTGAATTCCCTGCAGGGCCGAATTTAATGCCCAAAATTATCACTCCTTATGGTCTTCAATTTTGTGTATTTTAAAAACTATTTTTTCAAGTTTTCTTCTCACTTTGAAGCTGAACTGCTTTTCAAGCTCAATAGGTGTCAGAAGTATGGTTTTAACACCTGCAAGCCGCCCTCCGAGAGTATCTGTAAATATCTGATCTCCGACTATTGCAGTGTGCTTCAGCTTTTCTCCGGCACGCTTTGCACCTCTTAAATAGCCAAACGGTAAAGGTTTAAGCCCAAGCCCTATAAAATCAAGGCCTAATTTATCCGCAAAAGGTTTTACCCGAACCGATTTTGCGTTTGATAATATAAGTAGCTTTATACCTCCCTCGCGCATTTTTTCAATCCATTCATATAGCCCTTTTGCAAGCTCGGTGCCGTGGTCGGTTGAAAGCGTATTGTCAACATCCAGAAGCAGGGTGCGAACATCTAAATCCTTTAGATGTCTAAAATCAATGTCTGTTATCCTTTTTAGCTTTAAATGCGGTTTTAGAAGCATATATACCTCACAAAATATTAAAAAAATAAGACGGTCGCATCGCGGCCGCCTTTCCCTCGAGTTTAACGGAACTTCCTCTTGCGAGCAGCCTCCGACTTCTTTTTACGCTTTACAGAGGGTTTTTCATAATGTTCTCTTTTACGAACTTCCTGAATAACACCGTCTTTCGCAGTCTGCCTTTTGAAACGGCGCAATGCATTATCAAGAGACTCATTTTCTTTGACTTTTACCTGACTCATTAAAATCCCTCCCTCCGCAAAAATTAGATATGTATAAATACACAAGCTATTATACAATACCTTAACAAGTAATGTCAAGAGTAATTTGGACAAGTATTAAATTTTTCGAGAAACTAAAAAATATGGAAAATTTTTTGATAATAATGTATAATAAATACATAATTTTAAAGGAGGTAAACATATGAGTAAAAAATTAGTGGCATTTTTCAGCGCAAGCGGTGTTACCGCTAAAGTTGCGGCGAATTTAGCCGAGGCGCTTAACGCCGATTTATTTGAAATAAAACCAAAGATACCTTATACGAGGTCGGATCTCAACTGGATGAACAGAAACTCCCGCAGTACGCTTGAGATGAAAGATAGATCTTGCAGACCGGAAATAGCGAATATACCGGATGTTTCAAAGTATGATGAAATCTTTGTAGGCTTTCCTGTTTGGTGGTATCGCGAGCCTTCGATTATCGATACTTTTATGGAGAGCGCAGATTTTTCCGGCAAAAAAGTTACCGTATGGTGTACTTCCGGCGGAAGCGGACTTGGAGACTCGGCTGAAAATATGGCATTACTCGCTCCAGGTGCAGTTGTTGTAAATGGTCAAAGATTTAATGCCAATGTAAAAAAAGAAAAGCTTGAAGAGTTAGGGTGGTAAAATATGCTTGGAAATTTCAGTTATAAAAATGCAACAAAACTATATTTTGGTGATGATTCACTTAAGTTTTTAAATGATGAGCTTCCCAAATACGGAAAAACCGTTCAGCTTATCTACGGTGGCGGTTCGATTAAGAAAAACGGAATTTATGACGAAGTAATAAAGATACTTAAGGATAACGGTAAAACTGTTGTTGAAGATTCGGGAGTTATGCCGAATCCTACCGTGGATAAACTTCGCGAGGGCGTAAAAATCGCAAGAGAGAATAAAGTTGATTTTCTGCTTGCTGTAGGCGGCGGCTCGTGTTGTGACTATGCCAAGGCGGTTTCGGTATCGGTTCACTGTGATGACGACCCGTGGGAAAAATACTTTATTCGCTTTGAAGAGCCTGATTGCAAAATTGTACCCGTAGGGTGCGTTCTTACCATGGCGGGCACCGGTTCCGAAATGAACGGCGGTTCGGTTATTACAAATCATGAGGCAAAACTTAAAATAGGTCATGTTTTCGGTGAAGATGTAATGCCCAAATTCTCGGTGCTTAATCCTAAATACACAATGTCTTTGCCAAAGAGGCAAATGGTAGCCGGTATATATGATATTTTCAATCATATATGCGAGCAGTATTTTTCGGGTGAGGATGATAATGTCAGCGATTATCTTGCTGAAGCGCTTATGAAATCGGTAATCAGAAATTCGCTTGTAGCGGTAGAAAATCCTGAAGATTATGAGGCGCGCTCAAATATTATGTGGGCGGCTACATGGGCGCTTAATACACTGATATCACGGGGAAAGTCGACCGATTGGATGGTGCACATGCTCGGTCAGGCTGTAGGCGCTTATACAGATGCCACCCACGGTATGACCCTGGCGGCGGTATCGTTGCCATATTATCGGTATATAATGCCTTACGGTATTAATAAATTTGCTCGCTTTGCAACCGAAGTCTGGGGCATATCAGGCGATAGTAAAACTAATGAGCAATTAGCCGGTGAGGGACTTGCCGCGCTGGAAGACTGGATGAAAAAATTAGGACTTTCCCTTAATATTACCGAGCTTGGAGCTACACCTGATATGATAGACGGTATAACCGAAGCTACAATTATTTTAGACGGCGGATATAAAGTGCTTACCGCTAATGAAGTAAAAGAAATACTGAAAGAGAGCCTGTAAATCCATAGCCTGCCGGGGAAAACTTTGCCGGCAGGCTAATTTCGTCTTGACAATTGCGCCCGATTTTTATATAATACTTAAGCAATTAAATATAAGCAGAGTTGTCCGAGTGGTCGAAGGTGCAGCACTCGAAATCTTTGATACACTTCGGAAGGCTGCACCCCGCAAAGCCTTTATTTACAAGGGTTTTCGTGGGTTTGAAAATTGAATAATGTTTGTTTTCTCTCCATCTTTTCTCCTCGTTCTGCAAGGTCTGTTTTGAGGATTTTGATGGTGAAAATAACACGGAGGGTTATCGAAGTGGTCATAACGGGGCTGATTCGAAATCAGTTTGCGAGCAATCGCACGTGGGTTCGAATCCCACACCCTCCGCCACAAGATGAGCTTGCAAGCGGTTTTTTGCCGTTTGCAGGCTCTTTTTTTACTGTGTTAAAACGCGGGTATTTTGATTCTCGCTGTTTTCTTACTTCAACTTCAGCGATTCAATTATTACCTCCAGTTGGCGAAAATGTATTTTTGTCTCTGCTGTTGATCATTGGTATTCTATCACATCAATCTTAACTTGACTAATGTGCAATTCATCGTTTCTTTTGTGCCGAAAAAATGTGAAAAAAATTTTTTAGAATTTTTTTGTTGTAACTATTGACATTACATCAAGGGTGTGCTATACTGTGCACAGATGAAACCACAACGGTTACATCAAATATATTTTCGGAGGAATCCTATCATGACAAACAAAGAAAAAGCATTGGCTCTCATCGGCACGTTCGTATCCGGCGATCTTGAAAAGGCGAAGTCCCTTCTCGCTCCTGAGTACAAGCAGCACAATCTCGCCTTCGGCACAGGCGCGGACGCATTCGTAACGGCGGTCGCCGGACTCCAGCAGGCGCCCGTAAAGACGACTGTCAACAATATCCGCGCATTTGAGGACGGCGAATACGTTTTCCTTCA
>CACXEV010000043.1 GCA_902766755.1 Oscillospiraceae bacterium
AGATTATATTATTTCTTTTGAAAAACTTGAAGCGGCAAGGCACGCACCTATGCTTAAAATCGGCGGTCAGATAATTGTAAATACACAACAAATTGACCCGATGCCCGTAATAACCGGTGTTGCTGAATATCCGGACAATATTTTAAATGAACTTAAAGATAAAAATGTTAAAATAGATGCCGTTGATGCTCTTTCTCTTGCTAAAGAAGCAGGCAGTGTAAAGGCAGTTAATATTGTACTTATCGGCAGATTATCAAACTATTTTCCTTTTAATAAAGAGTTATGGCTTAAAGCAATAGAAGAGACTGTCGCGCCTAAATTTGTTGAGATGAACAAAAAAGCATTTTTACTCGGAAGAGATAATTAACAGGAGATATTATGAAAAACAACTACTATCAACCAGACATTGAAACAGCGGATAGAAAAATTATTGAAAAACTTCAAAGTAAAAGACTTACCGAAGTTGTCAAAAGGGTTTACGAACGCGTGCCGTTATATCGTGCGCGTATGGATGAAGCAGGAATTAAACCTGAAGATATTAATGGTGTTGAAGATTTGGGCAAGCTTCCCTTTACTTCAAAGCAGGATTTAAGAGATACATATCCTTATGGTATGTTTGCGGTTCCTATGGAAGATGTTGTCCGTTTACATGCTTCTTCCGGCACTACCGGCAAGCAAATTGTTGTCGGTTACACGCAAAACGACCTTGATAACTGGGGTGATATTGTTGCTCGACAATTAGTGGCCGCAGGTATTACAAAAAGCGATAAGGTTCACGTGGCCTACGGATATGGGCTGTTTACAGGTGGTTTGGGTATTGCCGAGGGCGCAAGAAGGCTCGGTTGCACTTCAATACCTGTTTCGTCCGGGAATACCGCGAGACAGCTTACTATTATGCAAGATTTTTGTTCTGATGCTATCGCTTGTACCCCTTCTTATGCAATGTATTTAGGTGAGTCAGCGGCAAAGGCAGGTATAGATACAAGCAAACTGCCACTTAGGGCTGGTATTTTCGGTGCTGAACCCTGGACTGATGAGATGCGCCGGGAAATTGAAAAATCTCTGAATATAAAAGCCTATGATATATATGGATTAACAGAGATTATGGGACCGGGTGTAGCATATGAATGCAGTGAGCAGAAAGGTATGCATGTAAACGAGGATCACTTCATTATTGAAATATTGGATCCTGATACACATTTGCCTGTAAAAGACGGTGAAAAGGGTGAAATAGTTTTCACTTGTCTTACAAAAGAGGCATTCCCGTTAATTCGTTTCCGCACAAAGGATATAGGTACTATTACTCACGAAAAATGCAAATGCGGCAGGACATTTGTTCGTATGTCAAAACCTATGGGCAGAATTGACGATATGCTTATTATCAGGGGAGTTAATGTGTTCCCGTCACAGATTGAAACTGTACTTTTACAGATGAATTTATCACCAAACTATCAATTAATTGTTGATCGCAAAGGCGTTCTTGATACTCTTGAAGTTCAGGTTGAAATTACTGAAGGTACTTTTTCAGATACTATATCGGATATTTCAAGGCTTGAGCACGAACTTGCCGACAGGCTTAAATCAACACTTGGTATTGCGGCGAAAACCACATTTGTTGCCGCCGGAAGCATTGCGCGTTCCGAAGGTAAAGCAAAGCGTATTATTGACCGCAGAAACTGACTTTTGGAGGAAAATATATGTTTATAAAACAACTATCGATTTTTGTTGAAAACCGCCAAGGTGCATTATCCAAGATTATTACTATGCTGTCTGACAGTGGTGTTAATATGCGTGCCGTATCAATTGCAGATACGCAAGATTTTGGTATTTTGCGTGTAATTGTAAATGATATTGATAAAGCACTTGATACTCTTAAGTCGAAAAATGTTATTGTACGCGCCAATAATGTTATCGGTGTTGAGCTTCAAGACAAGCCCGGTTCCCTTTCAAAGGTTTTAGGTTTGCTTACTGACGGGGGTGTTAATGTGGAATATATGTACGCATTTGTAACTCCGGGTAACTTAAACAGCGCATACCTCGTATTACGAGCCAGACATAACGATAAAGCCGAAAAAATACTCAGCGAAAACGGAATTAAAATGTTAAGTGAAGAAGATATTAAAAATATGTAATTTTAAAAGCATTCGCCAATCTTATGACGAATGCTTTTTTTCTACTGTTGAATCCTTATCAATCTCTTTTTTGTAATAAGCTATAACTACAGTGAGTGATAGCGGACAAATAATCATTCCGCCTATGCCGGCGATTTTTAAACCTAAAAACATTGATATTAATGTAAAAATCGGATTGATACCGATTTGTTTACCGATAATTTTTGGCTCGATGAAATTACGCACTATAGCAGTTATAATATATATAATTAAAATGTCAATTCCAAACAGTATATCTCCTGTTAAAAATTCAATAATTGACCATGGTAATAATATGGTGCCCACGCCTAATACAGGCAATAAATCAATTATAGATATAATAAAAGCAATTAATATAGGTTTTTTTAATCCAAGAATTAAAAAGGCTACGATGAGTTCTATAAATGTAATAGCCGCAATTATTAAATAACCTTTAAAAAACTTAAATGTATTTTCATATAGTATATTTTTAATTTCGTTTAATTTTTTTGTTCTTTCAACTGACAATAAACCGGCTGAAAATTTTTTGAGTCGATCAAAATCTTTTGCAAAATAACAGCTTGCTACAACGGTTACTATGCCGGTTATAAGAAATGTCGGCATACCCTTTAAAATTTCCGTTGTAATTCTTGTTAAAAAATTTGAAGCAGTCGCAACAAGTGATTGCAAAGATTTTGAAAAAACACCCTCAATGTTTGATTTTTGTTCTATCGTAAGAGAGTGCATATTATTAAAAATTTTGTCTTTGATATCGTTGACCGAGTTTTCAATAGCGGAAAAAAACTGTGGCATCAGCTTAATTTCATTCATCAGTTTATTTCCTATTGCCCAAATTATTAATATAAGCAGAGCAAAAAATAAGGCACAAAAACCTATTGTCAGCATTACCGCAAAAATATCTTTTTTTATTTTGAATCTTTTTTCAAGAAATTCCGCCGGTTTTTGCATAAAAAATGATATTGCTATTCCAACAAAAAAAGGAAGTAAAAATGTAGGTAAATATTTTAAAGTAATGACGGTTATTCCTAAAATGATAACCCAAAATAATGCATTAATTAAAAAATCTTTTTTATAATCAATATTCATATTATCCCCCCTTTAAATAATATTTCCTGATTTTTTAAAAAATAGGTTGATTTTTTAAAAAATATGTAATATAATAGTGGACAGCGTTTTTGATAGGAGGACATATATGCAGAACGATTACTATATGCTTGTAAACTCAAAAGTTTTACCAGATGTATTTAAGGGCGTCATTACCGCCAAAGAGCTTTTATCATCCGGTAAAGCTACTAATATTTCAAAAGCAGTGAAAGCTGCCGGTATATCACGCAGTGCATTCTACAAGTACAAAAACAGTGTTTTTAAATATGAGGCTGATGATAAACATGAAATGACTATCAGTGCAATGCTATCCGACAGATCAGGTGTATTCTCTGCTATGACATCAGTACTATCAAGCTATGGTGTTAATATTATAACCGTAAATCAGAACAAACCGGTTAGCGGAATGGCTGCTGTAACATTAACTGTCAGAACAGATAATACAAAAATTTCAGTTTCCGATCTTATTGCAAGGCTTAAATCGGTTGATGGTATTATTTCAATAAAAGAGGTGTGATCTGATGATAAGTGTAGCAATTTTGGGCCACGGTACTGTCGGTTCCGGCGTGGCGGAATTATTAATAAATCATAATGACAGAATTTCTGATAAAGTTCATTCAGAAATTGAAGTTAAATATATTCTTGAGCTTCGGGATTTCAGTCATATGTCATATGCGGAAAAATTCACTAAAGACTTTGAAAAGATAGTTAACGACGAAGATGTAAAAATTGTTGCTGAAGTTATGGGCGGCATAAATCCGGCTTATGAATTTGTTAAAAGATGTCTTATTGCCGGAAAAAGTGTTGTCACATCAAATAAGGAATTGGTAGCTTCTAAGGGTGCGGAGCTTTTAGAAATAGCATTAAATAACAATGTTAACTTTCTGTTTGAGGCAAGTGTCGGAGGCGGAATACCGATTTTAAGACCTATGGCGCAATGCCTTGCTGCAAATGATATAAACAGCGTTACAGGCATATTAAACGGAACAACAAATTATATCCTAAATAAAATGATAGTGGATGGTATGGATTTTGATACTGCCCTTTCACTTGCAAAAGAAAAGGGATTTGCAGAAAAAGATCCTACCGCTGATATAGAAGGTCACGATGCTTGCCGTAAGATTTGTATTTTGGCTTCTCTGGCTTTTGGTAAGCATGTATACCCGAATCAGGTGAAAACTCAGGGTATTACTAATGTAACTCTAAATGATGTATCTTATGCGGATAGATTTAATTTTGCAATTAAGCTTATAGCACATACAAAAAAACTCCCCGATGGTCATATATGCGCTGAAGTGGCACCAACGCTTGTAAGCAGAAATAACATACTTTCAAATGTCGACGGTGTATTCAATGCAATTATTGTAAATGGTGATGCTACAGGTGACGTTATGTTTTACGGGAAAGGTGCAGGTAAATTCCCTACAGCAAGTGCTGTAGTCGCTGATATTATTGACTGTGCAAAACACTTATACTCGAGAAAATACTTTAGTTGGCAGGATGGGTATGACGGATATGTTGTTGACGATAGTGGAAAAATCGGGTATTATGTTGTTGCACAATCATCTGATTTTGAGTCGTTAGTAGAAAGTTTTGATAAAACATTTGAAGAAAACAGGTGTAATATTAAAAATAGAACATTGAATGAAATAGCTTTTATAACCGATGAAATGTCTGTATCTTCATTTAATGAAAAAATTTCAAATCTTAAGTGTGATAAAATTAAAATTATGAAAACGCTTATATAAACGGAGGGGTTAATTAATGGCGTTAATTGTTAAAAAATTCGGCGGCTCATCTGTTGCTGATAAAGATAGAATATTTAATGTTGCAAAAATAATTGTTGACGATTACAAAAAAGGTAACGAAGTTATTACTGTTGTATCGGCACAGGGAGATACTACAGATGATTTGATAGAAAAAGCAAAGGAAATTAATGACGGCAGCATTTCAAAACGCGAAATGGATATGCTTCTAACAGCCGGTGAACAAATTTCAGTAGCTCTCTTAGCTATGGCAATTGAAAAAATGGGTTGCCCTGTTATTTCTCTACTCGGTTGGCAAGCCGGTTTTAATACCGATTCAAATCACGGTATCGCCCGCATTAAGAATATCAATACCGATCGTATCAAAGCTGAGCTTGCGAAGAAAAACATAATAATTGTTGCCGGGTTTCAAGGTCTTAATAAATATGATGATTTGACTACACTCGGACGCGGCGGCTCCGATACAAGCGCTGTAGCAATTGCTGCTGCACTTCATGCCAGCCGTTGTCAGATATATACTGATGTTGATGGCGTTTATACCGCTGATCCCAGAAAAGTCAAGGATGCAAAAAAATTATGCGAAATTACCTATGATGAGATGCTTGAACTGGCAACTTTGGGTGCACAGGTGCTTAATAACCGCTCTGTTGAGATGGCAAAGAAATACAGTGTTGAGCTTGAAGTACTGTCAAGCTTGGAGAAAAAAGAAGGAACCATAGTAAAGGAGAACACGAAAATGGAAAAAATGCTTATAAGAGGCGTTACAAGTGATAAAAATGTTACAACAATTTCTGTTATAGGGCTTAAAGACTCACCCGGTATCGCATTTAAAATATTTAATAAACTTGCTCAGTACAAGGTAAATGTTGATATGATACTTCAGTCAATCGGCAGAGACGGAACAAAGGATATTTCTTTTACTGTTCCCCGCGAGCAGTCAGATACGGCAATTGAATCGATAAAGTCTTTAAAATCAACAATTCAATTTGCTGATGTTACCACAGATAACTCGGTGACAAAAATTTCAATAGTGGGTGCCGGCATGGAAAGTCACCCGGGAGTTGCCGCTAAAATGTTTGAAGCACTGTACGACGCTGATATTAATATCCGTATGATAACTACAAGTGAAATAAGAATTTCAGTGCTTATAGATGAAAATAAAACAGATAAGGCTGTTCAAACCGTTCATGATGCTTTTTTAGGTTGATATAATTTTTTAAAACCGAGGTGTAAAAAATACCTCGGTTTTTTTGTGTATATTTTCAGCAATTTGTTAAAAATATGTAATTGACATAAATATGTATTTGCGTTATTATAGTGTTGTTCAACACAATTTATTGTGTTTTATCCCAAAATCAGCACAATATATAAGGACGGTGCTATATAATGCGAGATAGTTATTTAAAGCCTGAAGATTACGCGGAGCCCAGATGCTTGCTATGCGAAGAGGCGTTTGGAATAACACCTGAGATTAAAAGTGTTCCTCAAGATCGAATTATAGAAAAAATGAATGA
>CACXEV010000044.1 GCA_902766755.1 Oscillospiraceae bacterium
ATTCCCAAGCATTTTCACCGGGTTTCAAATTTCTAAGAAGAGCTTTCTTTCTCCATATCGCGGTATCAAGATTAACACGAAAATAATCATTCATGCTCCATCTTCCGAAATTGTCTATCCACTTCGTTTTTTTGTCTGCCGGAACATATGCTATGAAAGATAAGGCACTTATTCGCTTGTGAGTTTTTATAATTTCCAAAGCCCTCTCAAACTTTTTCGAGTCCACAGGTGATATAAGAAAATGGTCATCAAGTGTAACTAAAACATATTCCGTATCCACATATGAAAGCGTCTTTATCATCCTATCAGACCAAGAAACATTTTTTGCTTCTTCAGGAGTGTAAAGATTTAGAGATTTAATATTTAAACCATCGTGATTATATGTTTTGGATTCAGTATTCAAAATTATTGGATACTTACAATCCGGCCATTGATTCTTAAATATTTCAAAATATGGGTACCATAAATCGTCATACTTATCGCAGGAACAAACGATTATTGTCAACTCGTTAGACATTTTTATATCTCCATTTATAATTATGTGTTTTTAATTAAGACAGCTTATATGCGGTTTTATACATTCCTAAGAGAAACAACACGCTAGCAATTTTTTGTTTTTGTGATAATTGTGCATATCTCAAGTTTCTTTTCTTCGTGAATATTACAGATAAAAAACATTTGATTAAAGCGGGATCGTATAAAATTTTATAAATCTTATTCCATGCATGATTTCTATTTATTGAAACTAAAATGAAAGATCTGATCCCTACCCAACAGTTACCTATGCATGCAAGTTTTGCATACTTACTCAAATGAGCCTTTTTTACAATTTTTGTTTGATATTTATAAGCTTGTATTGTAGAAGGACCGTATTTGTCGGCATATTTTATTGATACAGCAGATGAGTCATAATAGTATTTAAAAAAAGGTACTTGAGTAAAAATTACGTCATTAGCATGCATTAGTGCATCGGAGCAAAATCTCACATCTTCACCGAATAGTTGTTTCGTTTCAAATTTTAAATTATAAGTACGAATAAGCTCTGTTTTGAAAAGTATTGATGGAAGACAAAAGCCACCTGTGCGGAGATGTGTTTCGATTTTACATAATAGTCCCATTTCAAAAAAGGTATTGCGTATATCGGATCCGTATAAATTAGTTCCTGCAGGAAAATCACAGTGATCAATGCGGCAAGTGTTATTAAGCATATCAAAACGATTAACAACACCTATTAGCATATCTGGAGAGCTTGAATTGATGAACGATAACATTTTTTTGAGGGCGTCTTCAGACATTTCGTCATCACTGTCAAGAAAGGCAACATAAAAAGAACTCTCTCTTATGTTGTTCAAACCGGTATTTCTTGCTGATGAAAGACCAGAATTTTTTTGGTGTATAACCTTTATTCGCGCATCTTTTTTGGAATAATCATCACAAATTGTGCCTGCATTGTCTGGAGAGCCGTCATCCACTAAAATCATCTCCCAGTTTTCATAGCTTTGCGAAAGCACGCTTTCAATACATCTTTTAACAGTTTTTTCCGTTTTAAAAACGGGTATTATTATGCTTATTAACTGTTTGAATTCTTCCATATTAAACACCTCTCAACAAATTATTTAACTAAACTTTAGTCGCAAGAAAAACATTATTCGAGCAGTTTTTAATATCTGCCAAATCATCAGCTGACAAGTCCCAATCAGAATCGCAATGAACATAAAAGTCAAAACTTTCGGATTCTAATGACTTTATAAGTCTTATTACCTGATCTTTGTTTTTGTGTGCCATTATTAAGACGGCATGTTTCATTATGAATACCTCTTTATTATTTGTTTCTTTGCAAATTCAAGTCCGAAAACGGACTTTAAAATAGCCAAAATCTTAAGATTTCGTGATGTGCAATTTTTGGCATAACTGAAAACTTTTTTATGTTCTTTTATTGAGTTGTTTATTCTTTCTATGCATTCATGGTCTTTCACTTTGCCGAGTGCTGTTATGCCGTCAATATACATTCTTACATAATACTCATAGTATTTCTTTTTAAATTCCGTGCTTTTTTCGGGGAAACGGCGGTCTATATCTTCTAAACAGTGATGTGCGATAAGCATTTTATCGCAGGCTTTTCTTGTAAGACTTTTATCGCTTACAGCGCCACCAAAGCAACCGTCCCATGTAAGAGCATTATAAATTATATCATCTGTAAAATATGATTTTTCGGATATGGAAATAGCGCGTGGCAACCATTCGTCATCGTCGTGATAAATACCCTCGTAAAACCAAAGCTCGTTACCCTTTACAAAATCTGTTCTGAAAACCTTGTTTACCGGAGAAGAGAGAGCTAAAATATCATTGTTATCGTATAATTTTACAAATAAATCTTTTCCTCCGGAAAACTCGCCTTTTACACAGTAAGGTGCTTGCACACCTGTTACCTCGTAACCCGTTTCCATCATATCTTGAAGTCTTGCAAAATATATGTCATAATCTTTCCCTTTCAGAGTACCGCATATATTTTCAAGTGTGTTTTCATCAAACAGTATGTCACTGCCCTCAAAAATCATAAAATATTTGCCGTGGCAATTCTTAATACCTGTGTTTCTCGCGGCTGCAAGTCCGGCATTCTCTTTATGGATAACCGTTATGCGATTATCTTTTTTTGCGTAATCATCACAGATTTTGCCGGCGTTATCGGGTGAGCCATCGTCAACTAAAATCATTTCCCAGTCGGTAAAGGTTTGTGATAATGCGGACTCAATGGTTTTCGGCAAAAGCCTTTCAATATTATATACCGGGGTTATAAGTGATAAAAAAGGTGCGTTCATTTATTTAAACCTTTCAATAGTTTTCTTTTAAGTTTATTTAATCCCGTTTTGTGTGCAAAACGGACTATAAAACTTCGCTCTCGTTTAAGCTCTTTTGATGACCATATATGTATGCAGTATGTGTTTTTGCTTTTGCAGTCTTTTACAGTATCGGGCAACATACTAAGAGGACAAAAATATGTCATAGGATAAATAGTGATATTATTAACAACCTGTTTTTCTCCATTTGGTACAAATCCGTGCTTTTGGAGAAGCTCTGTCATACGCATATTTATTGTGTACATATTGTATGAGCCGTCCGGTTTAATGAAATGGGTGTTTTCATAGCTATCTAGGCACTCTTTAATAAAAGGATGCTTTGGGGGAAAAGCCAATGTGTGAGCGGCAAGCTCAAAATTATCACCACCATAGCCTGTAAAAGCAGTATTGCCTAACAAGTTCGAAAAGTCTTTCTTTACAAGGCAATCGGTATCAAGATACAATCCACCCTCATTATAAAGAGCTAAAAGTCGGCAATAATCTGAAACATACATATATTTCTTTGCTTCGTATGCCTCTTTTACATAATCATTGCAATTTATATCAAAGGTTTGCTCATTCCATAGTTTCCACTTAAAATTATTTAAATGCTTTTGCCAACTGTTAATGCATTTTTGTTCTCTTTTTGGGTATTCACCATTACCAAACCAGCAGTAGTGTAAAATTTTAGGTATCGGCATAATCAATCCTCATATAGCCTATTCTTCATATATTCAATAAGTTTTGGCGCAGAATAATCATGGTTGTCACCCAGAAAATCAGTTTTGAAAAAATCAAAGTCTATGTCAGTTTCGTCTGTATATACAGATACATTGTTTGGGTTATAATATGGTTCATATATTGCGGTTGGACAATTAGTTAATAGTTTAATCTTGTAATTCATACATTGGGAAGGCCTTACCGTACACGAAGCAAGACCTACTGGCAAAACAATTTCCAATTGAACTTTTGTTTTTTTTATATAAGATAAGCAAGTAGAATAAGGTATATATTTTAAATAAAGCTTTGAATTTTTATAACTGTAACAATCGCTTTTATCATCAAATTTGAGAAAAGAGGGCTCTTTAATTTTCGCTGCCAAGAAAAATATGCATTTTTTCCCCATATCTGATGCTTTTTTAAAAACTGATAGTGCCAACTCTACTCTGTTATTTCCTACTCCACCTGCATAGAACAAATCAGATTGTTCTCCATGACCCGTGGGAACAACACACATTTTTTCACTGACTGGTGGATAATATTCAATGCCGAACTCTTTAGAATCATATCTATTGAATGTTAAAGCCAAATCAAATCTATCTATTGTATCAAGTACTTTATTCAGCGTTGAAGTGCCTTTTAGTGATTGCAAAGACTCCATAAGGTGTATTGCAAATTTAGAATTTGGAAATTCATGTTTAATAAAATTCATCAATATGTTGAATTTTTCGATATCTGCCCAAAGTTCATATCCATTTGTCATTGCAAATAATATTTGCTCGTTTCGATTTGTGTGCTTTAAAAACTCATATTTAAGAATATGCCTGAAAATAATCCTCTTAATAAAATGAGGAGTAATCTTATTGACCTTTTGAGACATAAGAATCCGTTTTATTGCTGAGTTTTCCTTATTATAGTAGTCGCAATATTCCACCCCGGAATCGATTTTTGTTAATTCGAAAAACAACGATTTCCAGATACTATATCCAGGTCCAAAAAATACTATTTTCATAATCAGTCCTTACTGCACGGGCCGGTAGTATATGGTACCGGTGTGCCGTTATTTATACATTCTATAAGTGTCAGTAATCTATCTGTTGCCACTTCCGCATTCCACAAATTCTTGATTGTATCATATGCGTTCTTGCCGAGAGTTTCGCGAAACGATTTGTTTTCAATAAGCCTCTTAACACAATTAAAAAGCGAATTCTTATCTTTTCTGTTATAAACAAGCCCGTTTTTGCTGTCTTCGATAAGATAGGGAACAGAGCCGATCTCTCGACTCGCTACAACGGCACAGGCAGTTGACATTGATTCGTTGAGTACCGCGCCCCAACCCTCGTTCCTATCAGAGGTGAAAAGGAATATATCAGCGGACATCATATTTTTGCGAACTTGGTCGGGCGGCATGGAACCCAAAAAACTGACATCATCTTGTAGGTTTTCGTTTCTTACAATGTTTTCAAGGTTGCTGCGCATTTCGCCGTCACCTATCATATCAAGTGAAAATGGCAAATTATAACTCTCAAGTTGCTTTGATAAGTATATAGCAGCTTCAGGATGTTTCCAGTCAATCATTCTTCCTGCCCAAAGAATTTTAACTTTATTTTCTTTTTGCTTTGCTTTAGCAATACTATCGTATGGTAATTGTTCTGTTTCCGGAAAATATCCCCATTTATAAGTTTTATCGGGGTAGGAGAGAATAAACCGACAGTCAGGCGCTGTGTATGCGCTGGCACAAAGCATATAAAGATTTTTATTTCTATACCTGAAATCCTGCTTGTAATGGGCTTTAAACACACGCGGATCGAGTATGCGTATGCGGCCTTCTTTGAAAAATCTTTCAAAATAGCGGAAAGTGAGTTTGTTTTGATCTAATCTTTCCTTAATGAAATCATCCGGTGCGGAGCCTATTATTACAACATCGCTGCTAAGACCTAGCTCCATAGCCATTTTATAAGACGAATCATTTTCATAGCTTTTTATAACATAGGAAAAATGTTCGCTTTTATCAACAAACCCCATTTTCAGCCGCTCTCTATCTATAGGCTCTGTTGCAACAAATCTGAAACCGCCGTTTGTCTTTTTATACATTGCTTCACAAAAAGGGATTTGGTGCTCATTTATAAAATTCGAAAAAAATGTAATCATTATTTTTCCTCTAATATACTGTTATAAATTTCAACCATTCTTTCAAACACATTGTTGTTCTCGTGAAGTTTTAGCATATCCTGCCTTGCTTTTGAAGATAGCTTTTTCGCCAGGGAATCGTCTTCAAAAATTTTTTCAATATGAGCCGCTGCAATATCGTATTCCTCAAAGCGGTATAAAAGGCCGTTTTCACTATGACTTACATATTCCGGCACTCCTCCGACAGATGAAGCAACACACGGGACACCTACCATCATAGCCTCTTTAAGCGAGCTTGAATGATTTTCAATAGCCGAGCAGAGTGTGAAAACATGCGCTTTACGGTATTGCTTTGCAAGCTCTTCTTGTGAAAGGGGACCGAGCCAAACAATATTTTCTGATATATCAAGCTTTTTAATAAGCTTTTCTATATATTTTGAATAACCGCGTTTACGCAAGCGGGAAATATAAGAACCGCCACCAATCATTTTTTCTCCCGGTACATAGAGCTTTACATCCGGGTATTTCCGGCGAAGTAGTGATAATGCGCGGAGCATCATATGGAGTCCTTTAAGCGGATAACCTGAAGCATTACATATTATAGAATGTTTTTCGCAGTCGTTTATATCCCATTGTTCCTTTGAAAACGCCTCGTTTATACTGAGAGGGCAACGATAAACTTTAATATCCGGTGATACAGCTTTTATACTCTGTTCGCACCAGTCGTTCTCGCATATTATTCTGCCTGAAAGTGAAAATTCGTTTAATTCGCGGCTTTTAGCTGCAATGTATTTTTTTTGCTGCTTTAAAACGCTGTCTCTTTTTATAAAGTCCCGTAATGTTATACTTTTTTTAAGCTCTTTTTCACTGATGCAGGCGAGGTAATGTCTGGCTATGGAGCCTAAATAACCTTGCATATATATAACTGACGGTATGTCCTCTTTCTTGCAGGCTTGAAGCGCACAAAGACCGTGCGAAAACTCAGTGCCCCACACCTGAACGATGTCCGGCTTTATATCTATTATCAATTTATGCCAAGCCTTGAGATTTGAGGGCTTGTCACCGTTATACAAAAGAGGTATATCATCCGGCACGGCGTAAAATGTGACACCTTCGTTTTTAAAGCTGATAATACTATCAACTTTTGCGCTTGTGGCAACAGATAAATCAAATCCGCCGTTTTTCCGGTAATCGGAAAGCAACGCGTCCATCCAAACGCCGTTAACCTTTTTCCTATATAACTTTTCACCTATAATATCTATAGGCGTGTTAACTATCCAAAGAACTTTCATAATTGTCCTCGCTATTAATTTTATAAATTACCGATAACAAAGCCGGTATAAAAAAGGCAAGCACATTAAGCCACATGCCGGTATTAACTATTGATAAAATGATGGCCTGGGCAAAAGACCATAAAACAAAGCCAAAGTTTTTTTCTTCATTAAAAGGGGAGAAGAAGAGTCTGTAAACATTCCGGTAAATAAAAACTAAAGCTACACCGCCTATGATACCGTAGTTTGCAAGGGTATCAAGCACAAACGAGTGACCGCCGACAGAAGTATCGGTACCCATTATTTTGCCGAAAAACGGACTTGACCAAAATCCGGAAAGCGACATTCTGAAAAGCTCAAGACGGTTACTTTCAGAGTTTTCAAGGCCTGTAAGACCGCCTGCCAGTGCAGTAAGCCTTTCGTTTAAAACATCACTGTTGAATAAATTTGCAAACCATAAAATAAAGTTTGAAATAACAGGCCATAAAAGGAAAATTGCCAAAAAGAACAAAATGCCTATAATCAGTAGTTGACGGGCACTTGTATTTCTGCCTATCAGATAAAGAAGTGTCGACAGCAAAAACAGTATAAGCGCCGTTGTGTATTCCGATAAAACAATTAAAACAAATAATGCGACCGTTATAATTAAAAATATAAAAAGATTAATTTTTTTGAGCTTGTGTGCCAGTATCAGTATAGGATACAACAGTACGGATGTGTAAACAAAATTATATCCGCCGATATTGCGCCAGCTGTATCTTATATTTTCCGGATCATCCGAAGAGGCAATTGTTGCAAGTGTTCTTGCGGCTAAAGGAAACTGTATTAGACCTATGATTGTGGTTATTGCTGTCAGTAAGATTGAAAAAACAATGAAGGCAATAAAAATATTCATATTTTCAGCACGATAATAAAAGAAATAGTAACCTAGGATTACCGGGAAGATGAAAAGCATGCTGTTATATCCCCAAAGAACCGTTGTATCTGCATTGGTGAAGAAAGTACAACCCACATAGATCATAAGCGGCATAAGCAGTGTAATTATTTTGCCAAGCCTTTGAATGCCGCCGGACAAGACTATAAAACCAATAAGAAACACAACAAGAAGCATATATGCATAGGTAGTAATATATGTGCTTATTGCAACCGACAATATTGGCATTATCATATACATTATTACGACAATGGTTGCCGCGGTTATTGGGTTTAGCGCCTTTCTTGTCATTTCTTAACTTCTTTCTCTAAAAAATCAATAATTTTACCTGCCTGATATATGTTTGATTTATACTTTAAGACAAATTCTCTTGCCGATGAACCTTTTTTAATTCTATCTTCGTCGGTAAAAGAAAAAATTTCTCTTAATGTATCTGAAATGCCGATAGGTGTTTCATCGTTTATTAAATATACATAAGGATAATATTCTTCCGGCATACCGGGAAGCTTGGTAGTAAGGACAGGTGTTCCTGACACCATATATTCCATATTTTTAGAAGGGAAGGAATATTTTGTGTATTCCGGGGCGGTAGGGCGAGGGTTTACAAGAAGATCAGCCGAAAGTTCGGCTTTTACTACTTCATCGTTTTCTCTGACACCCAGATACTCAATATTATCATACTTTTTTGATATTTTGCTTAATTCTTCGGAATAATCGCCGTCACCATAAATTATAAGCTTACAGTTTTGAAGATTTGCAAGCAAAAATCCATCTACCAGATTTTTGATGCCGTATATCTTCTTTACACTGCCGGCATATATTATTTGCTTTGCTTCTGTGCTGACTGTCTCGTCTTCATCTTTGTCAAGTTTCAGATTACTATCAACATGTCCTTCAAGCACAATATTCGGTTTTGCATCAGGGTTTACCTTGCTGTTCATTGCGTGAGTCAAAAGCACAAATCCATTAACCGAATTAAAAAAGCGGTTTGCGATTTTTCTGGTAATTCCCTCGCCGTACATCATATCCGGTATATCGGTTACTATTGTTAAAACAGGGATTTTTTTGATTTTTGCGGCGAGCATCATACCGTAAGCATTCGCGATATTAAGGCAATCGCAAATAATATATGTGTTTTCTTGCCTTTTTTCTTTTAAAACACCGAAAAAAGCACCGCAAAAAATAGAAAGTTGACGGAAAACAGGTAAATTTATTGTTTTATAATAGTGAAATCTTACGCCGTTTTCAGTTTCGTTCTTTTCGTTGATAATCAGTTTTTTGGTAAGCGATCTGTTTATGGGGAGCCCTGAAAAGCATTTAATATCTGCACCGTTTTCTCTGAGTCCTTTAATAAGAAGTCCGTGATACTTTTGGTCAGGGCGCAAGATAGAAAGTCCGGTTCCTCTCATAAGCTCATTATACTTTTTATCAGTGCAGTTTGAAAAGCCATAGATTATGTGCATTATAAATCTCCGTAACTTGTAAGCTCGGTGCCGTATTTATCGGCAACACTGTAAAGCGGCACACCGGTAGGGAAGCCATCCTCCATACCCCTGCGGTCTATAAGAGAACCGCCTTTATCATAATCGGGATGAACCATTATTTCGAGATCACTTGGCAAAACACTTTCAATGTCTTTAAGGCTTCCGAAGTGTTTTACGGTTAAAAAACCTTTTTTATTGAGGTTTTTATTGTAAAGGTCTTTAATAAGCTTCTTATAAGACGGTATTGCGCCTATGTTCCTATGAAGTCTGATTTTATTTATGTTGTTTTCACGGCATACTCTAAGTACTATCGGAGCTATAAAAACGGCTGTGTGTATGTGATGGTGTGAGTCGGCGTGGTCAATACCAAATTCGGCATTTTTGATTTTTTGCGCTTGGGCAGAAAGCTCTTTATAAACTGCCGCCTTTTCAGATTTGTTAAGCGGTTTTAGCCTGTTTATTCTTTTGTGAAATTTACCGTTTTCGCAAAAGGCAGCACAGTTTTTCATATCATCAGTCAGCGGTACGCCTTCAGTGAGATTGAAATGTATGCCTACTTTATCAGAAAAGTTGTGTTCACCGGCAAGTTTAACGGCTTCATCAAAATAGTCGCCGTTTGCAAGCATTGTAGTATTACTAATAAGACCGCTTTCAAATGCATCGGTTATAGCTTTGTTTACACTTTTTGAAAGCCCGAAATCATCGGCATTAATTATTGTCACTACCCGTCAACTCCTCAAAAACGCTGATATGCGTTTTTGCCATATTTTCAATGGTGTAATTTTTAATAGTCTCAAGTGCATTTTTTGACATATTGTCAAAAAGCACTTTGTTTTTTTCTAACGCTGAAACCTTTTCGCACATCAGCTTATCGTCACCCATAGGCACTAAATAGCCGTTTTCGCTGTCGATTATCAGCTCAAGTCCGCCAACGCAATGGTCAGATACCACCGCAGGCAGTCCGCAGGCAAACGCCTCATTAAGTACAAGTCCCCAAACATCATAGCTTGTCGGGTGGACAAAAACATCCGACGCTTTATAAAACTCAAAAAGCTCTTCCTTTGGATGAAACTTTTCAATAATAACATTATCAATATTATAAGATTTAATAATCTCGCGGTATTTCTCTTCTTCACTGCCGGAGCCTATAAGTAACAGAATATTGTTTTCCGGCATATTTCGCCACTCTTTTATAAGATAATCATATCTTTTAAGCGGTATAAATCTGCCAACGGCAATAGATATGAACTTATCTTCGGGAAGACCGAGCTTTTTTCGCAACTCGCTTTTCTCTTCCGGTTTAACCGGTGCACTTAATACATCACCGTTATGCAAGGTTGAGAAAGTATGCTTATGTATGCGGCTTTCTTTGGCGCCGTATCTTAAAAAATAATTCTTTGCGTTTTCACCGCTTGCAAGGCAGGCACTCGCATTTGATACTAAAAACCTTTTAATTGCGTCGAACACGGGATTCCCGTGCGGCGACATCATAACTCCGTCGCAGTTAATTACATAAGGAATATGCTTTATAATACACTTTTTGATTAGTTTTATAGCTGTTTTGGTGGAAAACTCATAGAAGGCAACAAGATCATAGCTGTTTATGCACTTAACGGCGTGTTTAAAAGCTTGAAGACCTTCTTTTGTATCAAGAAGACGAAAATCCCCTTTGGAAAACCATTCATTTTCGCGAAAATCTCCGCCCGATGATTCAAAAAATATATCAGTTTTAAATTTTTCTTTTATTTTCACAAACAATTCCGAACGGTAAGGTGCCGGATAGGTAGATAAAATTAAAATTCTTCTTTTCATATTTCAACTCTTATCTGTTGATTTATTTATAACATCGGCATATTTTTTCAAACAAATATGCTTGTCCGCATTATTTAAAACATAATCTCTGCCGTTTGAAAATTTAAAACTATTGTTTTTTGCTTTTGTAATCGCATCTGACAATGCTTTGTAATTCTCCGGCTCAATACAAATACCGGCGTTTGAAAATTTTAGTATTTTGGCAAGCTCACTGTCGGTATCAAAAGAGGCGATTATCGGTGTGCCGCACGCCATTATATTCCATGTTTTACTCGGCATTCCGGCTCCGCCCACACCTGCTTTGCAGGTTATAAGAGCTACATCGCCAATGCTGTAAACCTCGCTGATGCGTTCAGCCGGCAAGAGTGGATTTATAATTACATTTGTGAGTTTTTTTTCAGCGACTGTTTTTTTAGCTTTTGGGAATTCACTGCCACCGCCAAACAGTACAAACTGAATATCGGTTTGTGATTTTAAAAGCTCAGCGGCATTTAGTATAACATCCGTTCCTTGCGAGGCGCCGAAGTTTCCGGCGTAAAGCGCTATGAATTTATCGCGGTCAATACCAAACTCTTCAAAAAGGGTATTATCATTACGACTTACCGGTTTAATTTTTTCGGTATCGACCCAGTTGGGAATTACCGTGATTTTCTCTGCCGGCACACCTTTTTCCATAATATTCTTTTTAAAGCTCTCGCTTATAACGATTATCTTATCGGCATTTTTGTATGTATAGTCTTCAATTTTTCTGCCGATTTTGTATAGAAAAGAGCCTTTGTTTGTCATCCCGGCATTTACAAGTGAATCGGGGAAAATATCCTGAAGATTATAAACAAAAGGCTTATTTAGTCTTTTTGCAACTTTAGCGGCGATAAATCCTTGTGTTGGCGGAGTACTGTTTGAAAATACAATATCCGTGTTTTTATGTTTTTTGCCCACTGTCAGTGTTCTGAAATTGCACCAAAAATATCTTAACGCTCGAATTATCGGGTTTTTGCCTTCGTTTGGAGCCGAAAATCTATGGACAAAAACATTATCCGACACGGCTTCATATTTTTTGTTTTTATACTTCTTTCTTACTTCATCGGTTATACCTCTTGTAGGGGTAGGACAAATTATATCAATCCTATTATCGCCACTTAAAAGGCATTTAATAAGATTCGCTTCTAATTGTGTAAAAGAGGTCTGTTCCGGCTCAAAATAAGCATCTAAAAAAAGAATATTCATATTTCCTCCGGACAATAAGTGTATTCATTCATCAGTCTGCCTTCGCCGGTCTTATAGGTTCTCTTTAGTGCAAATCCGTTTTTTACATAAAACTTATTTACAATATCATTATTTTCTGCATCGGTTTCA
This sequence comes from Oscillospiraceae bacterium, assembly GCA_902766755.1. GTDB lineage: Bacteria > Bacillota > Clostridia > Oscillospirales > Acutalibacteraceae > UBA737. The sequence continues at coordinate 12,545 of CACXEV010000044.1, forward strand.
AGGCTTATATATGCAAACTTGTTAAAATTAATTATACTTTTAAGCTCATCAATTAAAGCTGTTCCGATACCTTGACTTTCGCAATCCGGATCAACGCAAATTGAAGCAAGCTCGACATAATTATCATCTTTTTTAACCTCATCGCTTTTTTTGAATGCACCGAGGATTCTTTTAATAAAGGATGGATGCTTTATAGCCGCGCCGGCAGAACAAACGGCAAATCCTATAATATGTTTTTTTATAAGTTGTTTGAAAAACCGCGGATAATCCTTTGAATATGCTAAAAAACCTATCAGCTTATCTTTATCCTTTGCAATAAGTATCCCCGATTTATCATCCTCAAAAAAACCGGTGTAAAGCGTTTTTAAAAACGGAACGCCGAGCTTTGTGAGAAAAAAGCCTTTAAAGGCTTTTTTGTGCAACGCGGCAATGTCGGGTATTAAGCTCTTGTTTTCAAGGTTACTAACAAAGATCATAATTAATCAGTTTCCCTTTTCAGTACCGCAAAAACGGTTTTAAACATCACAGATAAATCGTCAAAGATAGAAAAATTATTTAAAGCGGCAAGATTTATCTTCATTTTTTCAGGTAGAACAACATCTATGTACTTACCTTCTATGTCGCCACCGGAGGTAAGCAATAAAGCTTCATCTTTGTATGCTATAGATGCTTTTGAAGTGATGCCGGCAGGGAGAAGCAAGGTCGCAAAATATTCCGGTTTATAAGCTTTTACATACTTAAGCGCTTCCGGTCTTGTTCCTACAAAAGACATATTGCCGCTTAATACATCAATGAGTTGCGGAATTTCATCGAGGCGAGTGTTCCTCAAAAAAGAGCCGATTTTGGTTATTCTGTTATCGTTATCAGAAGTAACTGCGGCACCGAGTTTATCGGCATTTTCTACCATCGTTCTGAATTTGTGTATGCGGAAGTGTTTGCCGTAGGTTGTAACTCGCTCCTGCCTGAAAAGTACAGGACCTTTTGAGTCGGCTTTGATCAGTATTGCTAATATCGCCATAGGTAATGCCATTACTATCAGTATTATAAGCGCCACGGTAAAATCAAAAATGCGTTTTAATACTAATTGAAACCGCTTGCTGTAAAGCGATTGCCAGTAAGGTTTAACCTCCGGCACACGCATAAATTCGGGTAATAAATCCCAGCTTTTCAAATTGTATACATCCTTTTTCTATATTGCGCTTTTTAATTTTTTACAAACATACTCTACCTGTTCATCAGTAAGCAGTGTGTGAAGCGGTAGGGATATTTCGTTTTTATACTGATCATAAGAATTGGGAAAGTCTTTAATATCGAAGCCCAAGTTCTTATATGCCGTATGCATAGGCAGGGGCTTATAGTGAACATTACATCCTATGCCTTGCTCGGCTAAATACGAAATAATCTGATTTCTCCTGTTTTCATCAATGCCGTTTAACCTCATAAGATAGAGATGGCAGTTGCCGGTGTAATCCCTGCCGAAGTGTTTAAGACTTAATGTATTAAGCTCTGAAAGCCGAGAATCGTACTCTTCCACAATTTCGCGCCGGCGTTTCAGCAAATTATCATATCTTTCAAGTTGGGCTAAACCGAAGCTTGCTAAAATATCGGTCATATTGCATTTATATCCGGTGGTGATAATATCGTATTCCCAGCTGCCGGGGGTGTTCTTTTTAAGCGCATCCTTGCTTTGCCCGTGTAGAGATAACAGCATAAAATCATTGTAAAGCTCTTCGTTATCTATACCGTCACGGTGCAACCATGTAACCGCACCGCCTTCGGCAGTGGTGAGATTTTTTACCGCGTGGAAAGAAAAACACGAAAAATCCGCAACAGTACCGCTCTTTTTGCCTTTGTAATAAGAGCCGAGCGAATGTGCTGCATCGGCTATGACTACGGGGCGGTCAAAGGTCTTTAAATATTTGTTATTACCGGGGGAGAAAAGATGCTTTTTGATTTCCAAAGCGGCAAATATCCTATCATAATCGCACATAACACCGCCGATATCTACAGGAATAATCGCCTTCGTTTTTTCGGTTATCAAATCCGGCAGGCGATCATAGTCTAAATGGAAACTGTCTTTTTTTACATCCAAAAGTACTATTTTAGCACCGACATGCTCAATTACTGCGGCAGAAGCCGTATATGTATATGCACTCGTTATTACTTCGTCACCTTTTCCGATGCCGAGAGCTCTCAATGTCATTTCGAGGCAGGAAGTTGCCGAGCTCATACAAGCGGCTTTTTCAGTACCGCAATAATCAGCAATTCTCTTTTCAAAATTTTTGGTTTTAGGACCGGTTGTTATCCAACCGGATTTAAGTGCCTCAACAACATTGTTGATCTCAAGTTCGGATATATCCGGAGGTGAGAAAGGAATCATCATCACGTAGCTCCCCTTAGAAAATAAGATTGTGTAATTCACATACTACTACGATTATAGAGTATATCATATAAATAAATACATTGCAAGTTTTTTTATGATAAAATCAGGCTTTTTTATGTGTAAAATTGATAATTTATTGTCAATCCGTATGATTTTTTTTGTTAAATCTACAAAAAATCACAAATTCATTGACAAATAGGTAAAAATATGCCATAATAACCACAAATTTAAAATCGCTTTTGATAGAGGCGCGGTGCTTATCAGTAGCTTTTTGTGTTGAAGGCATTTGCAATTTGTGAAAGGAAACGCCGCCGAAGAAGAGATGATTTTGCCTTAAAGTCACTTTTCTGGGCTGTCGGGTAATACCCGGCAGACTGTCGCGATTATTTGCGGAGGGCTATCATATACGTTGTTTTTTAACGCCTGTGATACGCTCTGTGTCATAGGCGTTTTGTAAAAAGGAGACTGTTGAAAATGAAAAAAATTATTGCTTTGATTGCAGTGTTGGCGTTGGTGATAAGCCTTGCCGCGTGCGGCAGCGGGGTTGATCCTAAAGAGGATCTTGAAAATGTTAAGTCCGCCGGTGTGCTTAAAGTAGGTATGGAGTGTGCGTATGCTCCTTTTAACTGGACTCAGACCGATAATAGTGACGGCGCAGTTAAAATAGCAAACGCAGAGGGCTATGCAAACGGTTACGATGTGCAGACAGCAAAGAGCGTAGCGAGCAGGCTCGGCGTAAAGCTCGAGGTTTACTCTTATGAGTGGGATGCGCTCATTCCTGCGGTTGAATCAGGTAAGCTTGATTGTATTATAGCCGGTATGAGCCCGACTGACGAGAGAAAAGAAACCATAGATTTCTCTTCAAATTACTATATTTCAAATCTTGTTATCATCACTAAAAAGGATAGTCCTTATGCGTCTGCAACTTCACTTGCAGATTTTGCAGGTGCTAAAATCAATGCACAGGACGGTACATTCCACGCAGATGCCGCAAAGCAGATTAAGGATGTTAAAACCGAAGTTGCTAAAGACTTTACAGTGCTTTATGCGGCAGTAACATCCGGCACTATTGACGGATATATTGCCGAGGAGCCTACTGCTTATGCGATGTGTGCTAAAAACGATGATTTAACATATGTAGCTCTTGTAAATAATGATACAGGATTTAAGTGCGATGAGGGCGATACAGCTATTGCGGTAGGACTTAGAAAAGGCTCATCGCTTAACGAAGATGTGTCCGCCGCCATTGATGAGATTACAGAGGATTCCCGCGCTGATCTTATGAAGAGAATGGTTGATATTGCACCTGCTGAGGAATAATACCGGAGTTTAGAAAATGTCAATTTTTTCAGATATTGCGATAGTTTGGTCAAAATACGGTACGCAGATTTTAAGCGGTATCGGCAATACGGTGCTTATATCTATTGCCGGTACTCTTATAGGCTTGCTTATCGGTTTATTTAACGGTGTTATAAGAACTGTTCCTACACCTAAAAATCCGGTTTCGCGCGCTTTTCTGACGGTAGTTAATTGGATAATAAACGCGTATGTTGAGGTGTTCAGAGGAACGCCTATGATGGTTCAGGCGATGATTATTTATTGGGGATATGCTTATATGAACGGCGGCAGTACTCTGCCGCTTATCCCGTCAGGCATAGCTATAGTTTCAATAAATACAGGCGCATACATAACCGAAATAGTTAGAGGCGGTATTATCTCTATTGACCGCGGTCAGTTTGAAGGTGCGATGAGTATAGGTATGTCGCATTTCAAAACTATGATACATATCATAATCCCTCAGGTAATGCGCAATATTTTGCCGAGCGTATCAAATGAGTTTGTTGTAAATATCAAGGATACTTCGGTTCTTAATGTTATAGGCGTTACCGAGCTTTATTTCTATGCGGCGAGCGCGGCTAAAAACAGCTATAAGCTGTTTGCAAGCTATCTTATAGCCTGCGCCATTTACTTCTGCCTTACCTTTACGGTAACGCGGGTACTTCGCCTGATAGAAAAGAAAATTGAAGGCAAAGCAAACTACACGGTTTTCGGCTCACAAAGCGACTCCGTTTCCGAAATTCATATAAATGAGGAGGAAACCGCAAATGTCTGAAAATATTATAGAAATAAAGCATCTTAAAAAAGATTTTGGCAACAATACAGTGCTTAAAGACATTAATTTTTCAATATCAAAAGGCGAAACGATAAGCGTTATCGGTTCTTCCGGCTCAGGTAAAAGCACGATGCTTCGCTGTGTAAACCTGCTTGAAACGCCCACGGGCGGCGAGATACTTTTCCACGGTCAGAATATTCAAACAGAGCTCGATATATCAAAGTATCGGGCAAAGGTGGGAATGGTGTTTCAGTCCTTTAACCTCTTTGATAATCTCAATGCGCTCGGAAACTGTATGATAGGGCAGACCTCGGTGCTCGGCCGTGATAAAAAGACAGCTGAGAAAAAGGCTATGGAGTACCTTGAAAAGGTCGGTATGACGCCCTATATAAACGCAAAACCACGCCAGCTTTCCGGTGGTCAGAAGCAGAGGGTGGCTATTGCCCGTACCCTTGCTATGGATCCTGAGGTCATTCTTTTTGATGAGCCTACAAGCGCCTTAGACCCTGAAATGGTGGGTGAGGTGCTGAGTGTTATGAAAAGACTGAGCGAATCGGGAATGACTATGATTGTAGTCACTCACGAGATGGCGTTTGCGCGTGATGTAAGTGATAGAGTTATTTTTATGAGTGACGGGCTTATTTGCGAGCAGGGAACACCCGAAGAGGTGTTTGGAAGTCCTAAACGCGAGGAAACAAAGAGCTTCCTTTCAAGATTTCTTAATCAGTGAAAAAAGCAGGGCTCTTGCCCTGCTTTTTCAGATTTCGGATGTCAGACGGCAGATGTCGGATTAAAAAATACCCGCGAGGTGAAATGTGCAAAAAATGTTTGGTGTTTGACTTGTATTGGAAAATGTTGTATTATGCATTTAGTAATATTTTAGGGGAAAAGATATGAGAATGGTAATAAAGGTGGGCACATCAACGCTTACCTATAAAACTGGTAAATTAAATATCAGAGCCTTTGAGGAGCTTACAAAGGTTATTGCAAACCTTAAAAATTCAGGCATTGAAGTAATACTTGTGTCCTCCGGCGCCATAGGTATGGGGGTTGGCAAATTAGGCCTTTCAAGCCGACCTGACGATATACCCACAAAGCAGGCTTCTGCCGCGGTAGGTCAGTGCGAGCTTATGTATATGTATGATAAGTATTTCGGTGAATATCATCACACAGTAGCTCAAATGCTTATTACGGCAAACGATTTTGAGGATAAGGAAAAACACGCCAATTTGGCAAACACTCTTGCACGATTGCTTGAGCTTCAAGCGTTGCCGATAGTAAATGAAAACGATACTGTATCAACAGCCGAGCTTAGTATCGGTGATAACGATACCTTGTCTGCCTTAGTTGCGATAGACGCCAAGGCTGATATGTTGGTGCTCGTATCCGATATAGAAGGCCTTTATACTGCTGATCCTCATAAGGATAAAAATGCAAAGCTCATATCGGTTGTGGATAATGTTGATGATGTTTTATCCCTCGGGGAAGATACTGTTTCGGTGCTTGGGACAGGCGGTATGTCAACAAAACTCCAAGCGGCAAAGCTCGTAACCGAGGCTGGTATTGATATGGTGATTATAAACGGTTCTAATCCCTTATCGCTTTATGATGTTGCGGAAGGGAAGAATATCGGCACTAAGTTTTTTGGAAAGAAGAAGTGAAATGACTACACGCGAAATGCTGATAAGAGCGAAAAAATGCTCGGCTGAGGCGCTGAAAATCAGCGCCGCGGATAAAAACCGTGCAATAGAGATTATGGCTCAAAAAATAGAGCAGGCGGCTGACGATATATTAAAGGCAAATGCTCTTGATGTTGCGGATGCGAAATCCAAGCTTTCCGCTTCTATGATAGATAGATTATCTTTGAACAAAGAGCGCATATCGGCTATGACGCAGGGTATGCGTGAGGTAATAAATCTTCCTGACCCTGCAGGGGAGATACTGAGCGAAATTAAGCGTCCGAACGGGCTTATAATCAAAAAGATTTCCTGCCCGATAGGTGTTTTGGCGGTTATTTACGAGAGCCGCCCGAATGTGACGAGCGATGCCGCGGTGCTTAGCTTCAAGTCCTCGAATGTATGTGTGTTAAAGCCGGGAAGTGATAGTTACCGAACAGCCAAAGAGATTGTAAAGGCTATGCGTGACGGTTTAAGGGAAGCCGGCATTAATGAAGATTTTATAAATTTAGTGCCTGACTCATCGAGAGCCGCGGCGACTGAGCTTATGACAGCTGAGGGTCTTGTAGATGCGCTGATACCGCGAGGCGGGGCAGGTCTTATAAAGGCTTGTGTTAAAAACTCAACAGTTCCCTGCATAGAAACGGGCACCGGTATTTGTCATATATTTGTTGAGAAAACGGCGGATATTTCTGTGGCTCTTGATATTGTGGATAATGCGAAAACATCAAGACCTTCCGTATGTAACGCGGCTGAGGTATGCCTTGTAGAAAAAGATATCGCCGCAAGATTTCTGCCCGAGCTTAAAAAACGGCTTGTGGATGATAAAAAAGCCCAGGGCAAGGTGCCGGTTGAGCTTAGACTTGATAGTCAAGCGGCAAAGATAATTGATGGTAAAAATGCCTCCGCTGATGATTTTGACACCGAATTTTTAGATTATATAATGGCGGTAAAGATAGTAGGCAGCGTAGACGAGGCAATAAACCATATAGCCGAGCATTCAACGCATCACAGCGAGGCTATTGTAACGAATAACAGCTCGGCAGCAGAGCAGTTTACCCTCGGTGTTGACAGCGCGGCAGTTTATGTTAATGCTTCAACCAGATTTACCGATGGCGGCGAGTTTGGGCTCGGTTGTGAAATGGGTATTTCAACTCAAAAACTTCACGCCCGCGGCCCTATGGGACTTAAAGAGCTTACAAGCTATAAGTATATAATTGAGGGAAGCGGACAGATAAGGTAGGTTATTATGAGTAAGATAGGATTTATAGGTACAGGCGTTATGGGTAGTGCTCTTGCAAGGGCGGTAAGCAAAAACTGTAAGGATATAATGCTTTCAAATATACCCGATAGCGCGGCAAAGGCTTTGGCAAAGGAAATCGGGGCAGAGGCGGCAGATAATAAGAAATTGGCGGAAAGCTGCGAGTATATCGTGCTTGCGGTAAAGCCGCAGGTGATTTTCAGCGTACTTGATGAGATAGCACCTATCCTTAAAGCGCGAAAGGATAGTTTTGTTATAATAAGTATTGCGGCAGGAGTTACCATTGAGTCGATAAAGCAGGCGATAGGCGTCAGCTGTCCTATAATAAGACTTATGCCGAATACTCCGGTTTCGGTAGGCTGTGGCGTGGTACTTTGCTCTTTTGACGGTACGGATGATGCACAAAAAACCGGGTTTTTTGAGATGTTTTCCGCCGCCGGACTTTGCGATGAAATAGCTGAGGAAAAAATTGACGCGGCAGGCGCGCTTACGGGTTGCGGACCGGCTTTTGCATATATGGTTATGCAGGCTTTGGCGGATGGCGCGGTTAATTGTGGTATCGATAGAAAAACGGCTACTATCTATGCCGAAAAAACCGTTGCAGGCGCCGCGGAATTGGCGCTTGGCACGGGTGAGCACTTGGATAAGCTAAAAGATTTAGTGTGCAGTCCCGCGGGCAGTACGATAGAGGGCGTAAATGTTCTCGAAAACAGATGTGTGCGTGCCGCATTTGCCGATGCGGTCAAGGCGTCCTACCGGCGCAACCGCGAGCTTGGAAAAAAGAAATAAGAGTTTATTTGTTCACAAAAAATGCGCCTTCGGTTTCATCCCCGAAGGCGCATTTTTTATTCTTTTTTCTCTTTCTTTTCGGACTCTTCAAAATACTTGCTTCTGTATTTGCTTGAATAGCCGTAGCCGTAACCGTAACCATAACGCCTGTAGCCGTATCCATACCGTCTGTAACCGCCTAAATATCCGTATCTCGAATATCCATAGCGACCGTAACCATATCCGCTCGATGAAGGCGCATAATCATTGAGAATAAAGCCGATAAAATGTGCTCTACTGTAGAGAACATATTTTAGGGCATTTTTAATGTCGGTAATCGTTGAATTTTCGCATTTTTCCACAAAAATTATATCATCGCACAGATCGGCAATAGCCGCCGCGTTAGGAATAAGTTTGCAAGACGGCATATCAACAATAATATATTCGTATTTTTCTCGCGCGGTTTCGAAAAATGTTTTAAATTTCGGGTTGCTGTATTTAACATTTTTGTTCCCGGCAAAAGCGATATGAAAGTTTTCTTTATAATGCTTTATTACATTTTCAAAATCAACATTTGAAACAGCATACTCGCTGACACCAGAACAACTGTCAGGTGCCTTTAACAAGTATTTTTGCAATGCTCTGTTGGAAAAATCCATATCAATAAGGAGGGTTTTATGACCATTACCCGCAAAAGCTTTTGCAATTGAAAAAGCAGTAACGGTTTTTCCTTCTTGGCGCGCTGTTGATGTTATGGCAATGGCTTTATCATCGGAGCTTATAAGCGATTGTATACGCTTTCTTGTTGACCTTGCCGCCTCAATAAATACCGAATCGGTGAAAGAAATCTTGGATATTCCGTTTTTGTTCTTGCTGTTTCGCTTTATATTCACGTGCGGCAACTCACTTATGCAATGACTGTTAAGCTTATATGTTATATCATTTTTATCGTGTATGGTTTCGATTCTGAGTGACCACAGATAGAATACAAGCGCGCTGGCGACAAGCCCTGCAATAAGTCCGGTAAGCATATTTGACCAAATAGTATATTTGTTATAGGGGGAGGTTGGTTTATCGGATTTGTAAATTATATTTATTCTTGTATCTCCGATTATATACTCCGAAAGACGAGGGAATGTTTTCAGAAACGACTCCATAACCTCATAAGAATCATCGGGAGAATTACTGTCAAAATTTACTTGTATTATATTTGATTTTATTACCGGATCCGCTGTTATCTTGGCATTAAGGCCTTTTCCAAGATCATATTGTATAGCTTGGCGCAGATTATCAGACTCTACAACATAAGGAAAAGTTTCACTCATCTGCTCGGCAAACGACGACACATAGTTGAATTTATATACAGATGTACCGTCCTTTTTATCGCTTGAAATAAGAGGTGTAATGGAAAAAGTCGCCGAGGACCTGTACATGGGTTCGGTATAGAATACGGAATATCCCGAGTATCCCGCCATAAACAACACAAGTATTGCAATAAGAACCCATATATGCTTTCTGGCAGTTTTTATAACATCTGAAAAAGTATATAGAATACTGCCGACATTTTCTTCGTTTTGGTTCTTTTTCTTATCCAAGTGATCACCCCCTATATATTACAATTGAGCTTCAACATCCGGCTCTTTTTTGGCGCCCAGTTCGGAAATGTCATTAAGAATGCATCCGATCATTTTTTCCTTTTCAATGTTTATAATGTAATCGTTTATAGCTTCAACGCTTACAAAGTCCTGACGGACAACAAATATCATACCGTCACAGTATTCGCAAATTGTTTCAGCATCAACCGCAACGCCTCCAGGAGGTGAATCGACAAGTATAAAGTCAAAGTCTTCGTTTAGCCGCTTCAGCAACTCTTTATAGTTTTCTTCGCCAAGAGCTTTAGCGGAATTAAAATGTTTATTCTTACCGCAAACGATGCTTACATCGGTAATTTTATCGTGCAATACTATGGATTTATAATCTGTTTTTCCGGAGATATAGGAAAAAATATCATTTTCCGGCTTTATGTCAATTTGCTTAAAGAATTTATAAACAGCCGGAAGCTTTAAGTCGGAATCAACTATAACAACCTTTTTCCCCATAGTGGCAAGAGATATTGCCATATTAACTATTATTGTTGTTTTGCCTTCGTTTTCGGCAACGCTTGTAACAACGATAGATTTAATGCCTTTTGTGCGTTGTATACTTTCAAGTTTTATTGCAATTTCTGAAAAACTATTTCTGAAAGAGTAATCAATAAGCGGATTTGTGAGCAATAAACCGTCGTTTTTAAGACCTATTTTTCTCTTGCGTTTATTAACATGGTAAACCGAACCGAACAACTTGCATTCCAGCATATCATCAACATCAGAGGGATTTTTAACGGTATCACGCATAAAGGAGATTAAAAGTATGATAACCGTGCAAATAAGCGAGCCTAAAACTCCGAAAAGCAGGGAGTAGGCAATTGAGGCAGACGGATTTGATACAGATGTTGGCAAAAACGGTGCCGAAATAACGCTGATAATTACATTGTTGAACGAATTATCAGTGATTTTAGGATAGTTTTTGTAGATTGATTTGAGGGTATCGTAGGCTTTTTGGGAAGATATGTCGGTAACCGCAATATCAATAAGGTTAGTTTTGCCCTTTTTGCGTACCGTTACCGTTCCTGTCATCTCTTGTCCCATATCTTTTTCTACGAGTGCCTTAAGGGTACTGCTCGAAAGAACACTTTGATATGTCTCGGAGATTTCAATTGTCCTTGAAAGGGAGGTGGAAGTGGCACTTGTAGTATAGCCGCTTAAGTTAACGGCAATAGTCATTGAACTTGTATAGGTTTGCTTTTTTAAGGCAAGATAGTATATCTGACACGCGCAAAAGCCGATAACGCCTGCGAGAATGATAACCCAAAGGTTATAAAGAACATCCATAACAAGGGTGAAGGCGTTTGCCCTTTTAAAATCAACAGTTTTCATATTACGCCTCCTGCACCACTACTACAACCCGACCTCTTATAAGACCTGATGCCTCATAAAAAACACTATAGACTCCCGGCTTGTCCGGATTAAATTCACTTTTGTTTATGTTGATATTGCTTTCGTTGTTGCCGTTAAGGGAAGATATATTTGCAATAAAGTCCGGCTCTTCGCCTACTTTCGTATAAATGATGTAGTTGTTAAGCTTGACTTTTTTAACATCCGGGTCATCGTCAACTACAATTGCTTTAAATGATATTTCGCTTATGTCTCCGAATGAATTCGTAACCTTGCAGTTTACATCATATTCTCCGGCATATGCATTATTATAATTACTCGATATAATTTTCACACGATCGCTGATATCCCCGTCATAAACATCGTAGGCACCGACTATATTAGTGAAATCAGACGTTGTCCTGTAGTATGTTATAAAATCGTTTTTCAGTGTGAACCTCGGGGATCTGTAATCTGTAAAACGCACATGTTTTTCTATTTTTGAAACATTATTGTTACTATCGCAAACGGCATAGTTTATTGAGGTAACACCCTTTGTTATAAAATAGTTTTTTCGCTCAACTACTATTTTGTCTGTTATATCGCCATCATGGCTATCGGTTGCAGTAACAAACTTCAAAAGCTCGGCATCGGTAGCGTTACTCTTAACCTCTATATCTCCCTGTTTTGAGCAGGTAATAACAGGTTTCTCATTCATTTTAATACTTCTGAACCAGAGAAATGTTGCGGTAATAATTGAAATTACCGTAAGGATAGAAACCAACACTCTCAGTCTTCGCATCTTATGTTCCTCCCCGATTGTTTGCTCAGTGCATACAACTCCAGTATAATCATACAAATTAAGTATATCATACGCATTTTGAGTAGTCAAGAAATTTGTAGCTCTGAACACTTAATTTTTATTGACATAAAGTTATTTAAGATATAAAATATAATAAAACGAGACGGAGGCGTATTATGATTAGAGAAAAATATGAATTATGGCTTAAAAATGCTACGCTTGATAAAGATTTGATTGATGAATTGGAGGCAATAAAGGATAATGATGACGCTGTCAGTGATGCCTTTTATACCGATTTGTCTTTTGGCACAGCCGGACTTCGCGGTATAATAGGCGCCGGCACCAACAGAATGAACATTTATACAGTCGGTAAGGCTACTCAAGGCCTTGCCGAATATGTGAAATCGGTATCCCAAAATCCAAAGGTGGCGATAGCTTACGATAGTCGCATAAAGTCTGAAACATTTGCCCGCTGCGCCGCCGAAATCCTTGCGGCAAACGGCGTAAAGGTATATATTTACAAGGAACTTATGCCAACGCCTATGCTCTCGTACGCTGTAAGATACTTCAAATGCGAATCCGGAATTGTTATAACCGCAAGTCATAATCCGGCAAAATATAACGGATATAAAGCATATGATTCCGCCGGTTGCCAGATGGGACCAGAAGCCGCAGATTATGTAATGTCAATTATGAATAAAATTGATGTGTTTAAGGATATAAAGCGAATAGCTTTTGAAGATGGATTAAAGAGCGGATTAATCGAATATATAGGCGATGAGGTTATAAATTCATATCTTGATAATGTAGAGAAGTGCCGCGTTAACAGGGATATTGACCTTTCAAAAATAAAAATAGTCTATACTCCGCTTAACGGCACGGGCAATAAGCCGGTAAGGCAGATTTTCTCACGCATAGGGGCAAATGATGTAACGGTTGTAAAGGAACAGGAAATGCCTGACGGAAATTTCCCCACGGTTCCTTATCCAAATCCCGAAATAAGAGAAGCGTTTAATTGTGCTTTTAATACTGCAAGACAGGTAAATCCCGATTTGATAATTGCAACCGATCCCGATGCTGACCGCACAGGTATAGCAGTAAGGGTGGATGACGATTATCTTCAGCTTTCCGGAAATGATGTGGGCGCACTTCTTCTCGATTATATTCTTAAATGCCGTAAAGCCCTCGGTACTCTGCCTGAAAGACCTTTTGCGATAAAAACAATAGTGTCAACCGAAATATGCAAGAAAATCGCTGCCGATTACGGATGTGAGCTTAAAGAGGTGCTGACCGGATTTAAGTTTATCGGCGAACAAATAGGGATACTTGAGGCATCAGGCTCAGAGGACAGATTTGTTTTCGGTTTTGAGGAAAGCTATGGTTATTTGGCAGGGCCTTATGTGCGTGATAAGGATGCTGTAGTAGCATCAATGCTTATTTGTGAGATGTCGGCTTACTATAAGCAAAAAGGGTTGAATTTATTACAGGTTTTAAAGAGTCTTTACAGTAAATACGGTTACTATCTTTGTGCACAGAAGAGCTTTGTTTGCGAAGGTCAGACCGGTATGAAAAAAATATCCGATACTATGGAGAAAATCAGAAATAATCCTCCAAAAAATGTTGCCGGAAAAAAAGTTTCTGTATTTAAGGATTTCAAAACCTCTGTGGCTCTTGATCTTAGCACAGGTCAGACTCAAAAAATAGAACTTCCCACATCGAATGTATTAGGCTTTTATCTTGAGGATGATAGTTTGCTTATAATCCGTCCGTCGGGCACGGAGCCTAAAATCAAACTTTATGTATGTGCTGTCGGTGAAGATGAAAATGCCGCCGGCGCTATGCGTGACAGAATTATAAGCGACGGTACGGATATTTTAGGTCTTTAATTAAGGAAAAATTTAAAAAGGAGGTGTGCTTATGGCTAAACTATTTGCTCGCTTTGCGGATTTTATCCGCGAGACGGACAGGCTGCTTCTATATCTTTGCATTGCGGCATCGATATTCGGAAGTATAGAAATTTTAAGCGTAACGCACCGACTGTCTACAATTCGTCCGTTCGCAATACAATTAGTCTCAATGTTTGTAGGTGTTCTTGCGGCGCTGTTTATTTCTATGTTTGATTTTGAAACATTTTTAAAGCGTTGGTATCTGGCGGCTGTTATTGGTGTGGTTCCGGTAGTTTTAACATTTTTTATCGGCTTTGCACCTGAAGGAACAGATGATAAGGCTTGGCTCGATTTGGGTTTTACTACACTGCAGCCTGCAGAGCTTTTAAAAATATCTTTCATCATAACATTTTCAGCCCATGTAAAGGCTATTAAACCTAACATAAATAAACTCGGATATTTATTTCCGCTCATTCTTCATGGTGCGTTTCCCGTGCTTCTTATTCATTTTCAGGGTGATGACGGTACGGCGCTTGTATTTGCCGTTATGTTTTTCGGTATGCTTTATGCGGCAGGTGTTTCCTGGAAATATTTTGCCGCGGCAATATCCGCAATAGTTGTGGCTTCCCCTATAGTTTACTTTTTTATTATGAACGAGGATCAGCAAAAACGAATTATAGGCGTTTTAAATATTGATGCGGATATTAAGGGCTCAACATATCAGCAGTATCGCGCCCGTATGGCACTTGCAAACGGCGGTGTATTCGGACAAGGGCTTTTCAAAGGAAATCTTACGCAGGTAGGCGGAGTTCCAGAAGGAAGAAACGACTTTATATTTGTAAGTATCGGTGAAGAGCTTGGCTTTGTCGGGTGTATGCTGGTGCTTTTAATACTTGCCGCGATTTGTTTCAGATGTATACATACCGCGCGTATTTGCACAAAGGACAGCGGTAAAATCATATCCGTCGGATTTTTTTCTATGATTTTTGCACAGCTTATAATAAACATAGGTATGTGTACGGCACTTCTCCCCGTAATCGGAGTTACATTGCCGTTTTTCAGCTCAGGCGGTACATCTCTGCTTTGCACTTTCTTGGGAGTAGGTCTTGTTATGAGCGTTTATAAACACAGAAATTCCCGCATTATTTATTTGCGCGATTAGTTTTGGAGGTTTTTATGATAAAAATTTCACCGTCGGTTTTAACTGCCGATTTTTTAACTCTTGAAGATGATATTAAAAAGCTTGAAGCGGCAGGAGTTGATATGCTTCACCTTGATATTATGGACGGCGAGTTTGTCCCTAATATCTCATTCGGCAATCCTATAATCAAGTCAATTAAGGCGCATACAAAATTACCGCTTGATGTTCATCTTATGATTGACAGACCGCATAGATATATCGACGATTTTGCAAAATATGCTGATTACTTAAGTTTCCACTTTGAAGCCGGTTCGGATAATGAAAAAACCCTTAAAAGGATACGCGAGCTCGGAGTAAAATCCGCAATAGTAATAAAACCCTGCACTCAACCTGAAAGCATTTTTGATTTATTACCTCTTTGTGATATGGTTCTTGTAATGTCTGTAGAACCGGGCTTTGGCGGTCAAAAATTTATGCCTTCGGCACTCGATAAGCTTTCAAAGTTGAGAGATGAGTGCAAAAGGCAAAATCTTGATGTTCTTCTTGAGGTTGACGGTGGCATAAATGCCGAAACAGCCCCTCTTGCCGTTAAAGCGGGCGCCAATGTGTTAGTGGCAGGAAGCTATTTATTCTCTGCCGATGATATGGCGGCAAGAGTTAAGGAAATTAAATCAATTTAAAATACCTCAGATAGTTTTTTTACAGCTTCGTTTTTGCATATCGGTTGCCAGTATTCCGTTATTTTTTCGGCATCTGCACGACGCTTCGATATTTTGCAGTATTCACTTAAATGTGTTATAAGGTTTTTGTTTTCTTGCCTTATATTTATTATTAAGGCATACTTTTTCCCTTTAGTGTATAGATTACTGCTCTGTATATTAAGTGATTTCAGGATTTCAACCGATTTAATCAGGCTGTCACTGTCTTCAAAAATCAGAGTTATAAGTGTTGTATCTTTTATCTGCCGATATTTTTTCGGCATTTTGTATATTTTTGTAAGCGTTATTGTGCATCCGCTCTTTTTAGGCCGTACTTCAATAAGTATTTTATTGCAGTCAATAGGGAGCATTGCCTTTGGTGCGGCGGATGTGAGCAAGCTATGTATTTTTATGCGGTTTTCCGGCGTATCATAATCAATAAATTCATAACCGCCGAAAATATTTTCTATTTCATCATCACTTAAATAAAGCTCGATTATACTCTCGTTTATATTATTTATTCTCATGGCAATCTTCTCCCGTATATTATTAGATTAACATATTTTTTTCGGCATTCAAGCGGTAAAAAGAGTATAGTTTTCCGATTTTTTACAAAAGATATAAACGGTGATTTATATTTATAGGTCTAAACATTTGAAAAAGTATAATAATCCGTCTTTGAAAATTGCAATAAGATCAGGTATCTTGACTATATGCGCGATACTTATAATAATTTGCGGTTATTATACGGCGCTGTTCTTTTCGGGCGGTTAGAAGGGAAATTTTTATGGATTATAGGTTTTTAAAAAGCGGAACGGATATAAGGGGTTACGCCAGTGATTTAGGCGGTAATAAAATAGAGCTTACCGATGAGGCTGTAGAGGATATAATATCTGCATTCGTCGTTTGGTACATAAATAAATTTGATAAAGACCCCGAGGGGCTTAAAATTGCTCTTGGGCATGACAGCAGAATTACTGCCGACCGTATTTGTAAAGCGGCAAAATCGGCACTTAAAAAATCGGGTGTTACCGTGCTTGATTGCGGACTTGCTTCCACTCCTGCAATGTTTATGACTACGGTTGACCTTAAAACAGACGCGGCAATCGAGATTACGGCAAGCCATCATCCGTTTGACAGAAACGGTATAAAGATATTTTTGCCGTCAGGCGGGCTTGAGGGTAGGGATGTGTCTGAGATACTTGAATTGGCGTCAGACGGTATATGTGTTTCGGATGTCGCCGAGGGTAAAGTAGTTACATCACATTATATGAATGATTATGCGGCAAGGCTACGCAATTTAATAATTTCAGGCGTAGGCAAAGAAGAACCTCTTAGGGGCCTTAAAATAGTAGTGGATGCGGGAAACGGAGTTGGCGGATTTTATGCGAATGAGGTATTAAAGCCGCTTGGCACCGACACTACGGGCAGTCGCTTTTTAGAGCCGGACGGGATGTTTCCTAACCATATCCCTAATCCAGAGGATAAAACAGCTATGAAAAGTATATGTGAAGCGGTTATTCAAAATAACGCGGATTTAGGTATTATTTTTGATACTGATGTTGATAGGGCAGGTTGTGTAGGACCAGACGGTGAAGAAATTAATCGTAATCGCCTAATTGCCTTGGCAGCTTATATTGCATCAGGCGGCAAGAAAGATCAGACTATTGTTACGGATTCTGTCACTTCTGACGGTCTTAAGGACTTCATAGAAAACACTTTGGGCGGTAAACATTATAGGTACCGTCGCGGCTATAAAAATGTAATCGACAAGGCAATAGAATTATGTAATAAGGGTATTGAATGTCCGCTTGCTATCGAAACCTCCGGACATGCCGCGCTTAAGGAAAACTATTTTCTGGATGACGGAGCATATCTTGCAACAAAAATAGTAATCGAAGTAGCTAAGGGCACGGAAATTCATAAGCTTTTATCCACAATGAAAATGCCTATGGATGAAAGAGAATTCAGATTAAATATAACCGAGTCTGATTTTAAGTCTTACGGAGATAATGTAATTAAAGAACTTGAGAAGTTTATGAGTGGTAAGCCTGATTATAAAATTGCCGACGATAACCGTGAGGGAATACGGGTATCGGGAAGTGACGGGTGGTTCCTTTTAAGGCTGAGTGTTCACGATCCCGTTATGCCGCTTAATTTTGAAAGTGACACTGCTGTTGGCATTGATAAAATGATAGAAGATTTAAAACCGTTTTTTGCAAGGTTCAGCGGACTTTCACTCCCTGAAGGTATAAAATGAGTTAAAATGCATAATTTTTAAACTTTTAACGAGAGTTTTCTGAATGTTTATACAAAAATTCAGAAAACTCTTGCATATTTATTCAGAATATGTTATATTTATGCAAAAGCAATGCATACGGAGGCAATATTATGAATAAAAAGGAATATAAGAAAATAGTTTTAGCATATTCGGGAGGACTTGATACTTCCATTATAATCCCGTGGCTTAAGGAAAACTACGGAAATCCGGAAATAATTGCGGTTTCGGGTAATGTAGGGCAGGCGAGTGAACTTGAAGGCCTTGAGGAAAAGGCAATTAAAACCGGTGCTTCAAAAATATATATCGAGGATTTAACAGAAGAGTTTTTAACCGATTATGTTTTTCCATGCGTTCAGGCGGGAGCAAAATACGAGGACTACCTTTTGGGTACTGCATTTGCCCGTCCGATAATCGCAAAGAGAATAGCCGAAATAGCAATTAAAGAGGGTGCAGACGCCATTTGCCACGGTTGCACGGGCAAGGGTAACGATCAGGTGCGTTTCGAGCTTGGCATTAAAGCTTTTTTGCCTGATATTCCGATAATAGCTCCCTGGCGTGAATGGGATATAAAATCAAGAAGTGAAGAAATAGATTATGCCGAGGCG